>JAIORE010000420.1 GCA_021108315.1 Candidatus Cloacimonadota bacterium | reverse complement strand
GAGTTGCTCGGGAGTTTTTGTTAAATACTTTGAGCCGGTGAGTATTGGCATAACAGGACAGTAGTGAAAAAATATATCTTAAGATTTGCGAATTCTCTAATCTGATCACATTTTCACGTTTATCATTACTTTAAAAATAAAATTAAAGAAGTTAAAAAGTACACCCTGTTAAATCATAACTTTAAAAAAAACAAAATTATGACAAAAGCATTTTCAGTAGCCTCATGGAATGTAAAACATTTTAAAGGCAAACTAACACGTATAGACCGTGTTGTAGATTTTCTAAAAGATCAAAATCCGGACGTATTTGCTTTGTACGAAGTCACGGGAAGTGAAGTCTTTAGCAAAATGACAACAGCTTTTCCCGGTTATACATTTCAAATTACCGAAGGCACGCAGTCACAGGAAATACTGGTTGGTATTAAAAGTACAATTACGGCTTTTATTACCCAAAAAATAGAGTTTAAATCGGGAAACAACTACATGCGCCCCGGTCTGCTGGTTACTATTACGGTTGATAATGTGAATTATAGTCTTTTATTCCTGCATTTGGCAAGCAGTACAGAGCCACGCGGTATGGGATTGCGTGATGATATGTTGTCTCGCGCCTTGAAATTCAGGCATAAATTGGACAAAACTACCGGAGGTAAACACACAGCTAATTATATCTTTTTAGGCGATCTGAATACAATGGGAATGAATTATCCTTACGATAAAGATATAGAAGCAAATATTGAATTGAAAAGACTTAGAAATCGTGCCAGCCGTTATTATGGTATGCATAATTTGAATAAAACATTTGATAAAACTTGGAATGGCGGTAGTCATTCAAGTTATCCACAGGCAGAACTGGACCATGTATATGCAGCAAAGCATTTAACTTTTAAAACGTTTAAAGATGCCGGCAACAACGATGCGGAAGTTACTGTAAAGGGCTGGGTAGAAGAAGAAACAATTGTTAAGCAAGATAGTTGGATAGATAATTATTCAGATCACGCCTTGCTTTATTTTGAAGTACAGAAAGTATAAACTTGAAAAAACTTTCCGCAGGAACTCAGTAAGCCTTTGAAGAAGCCTGAAGACAGGTTACCGGATAGGGAAATGAATACAGTGAAGCGGGAAAAAGTCATCATGTAGAGGGAAATAATGATAGAACAGCAGGAAAGACGATGATGTAACAGGGAAAAATGACAGTGCAACAGGAAATAATGACTATGTAATAAGAAAAGATCGCAATGCGTCGTGAACAAATGATATTGCCGGACAGAAAAACATAAATGTAAGGTTACTCTACCACATATTTATGTTACAGTGTTAATGATTAATCATTCATATTCAATTATCAATCAAACAAAGGAGATTATTATGCCATTAGTAAAAAAATCAATTCAGGATCGTTTATTAGCAGCAAATATTGCTTTGGAAAACGCCCTTACAGATACTGAAATTCTCGGTTTATTATCGGAATTCGGTTATGATGAAACCAAAATCAATGCAGGAAAAGAGTTGTATAATTCAGCGGATGAAAAATTTCAACAACAGAAAACGGAATACGGTGAACAATATGCTGCCACCGGTGTACTGCAAACAAAGTGGGATACATCCAATAGCTTTTATATAAAACATGTAAAAGTAGCCCGTATTGCTTTAAAAAACGATTACGGCGATTACTTGAAACTGGGTTTGGGAGGTAGTAGAAAACGTACCCTATCCGGCTGGCTGGTTCAGTCACGGCAATTTTACATTAATGCTCTTGGCGATGCTGGTATTAAAACAAAATTGGCAGAATTCGGTATTACAGAAGCTAAACTGCAGGAAGGCAGAAATTTAACGGATGAAGTGGAAGCTGCTAACACTACCCATAAAAAAGAAAAAGGCGAAGCACAGCAAGCAACGTTAGACCGTGATAAAGCACTGGATATCATGGAAGACTGGCTCAGTGATTTTATTGCCATTTCCCGGATAGCACTCGAAGATAAACCGCAGTTACTGGAAAAGATGGGTATTGTTGAACCTTCCTAATCTGTAAGAATTTGTTTTGCAGATTCAAATACGGCGTTCACGCTGTTTCAAGCATTTTATTTGAACAACGTGAACGGCGTAATATTTTGTGTTTGTTTTTATTCCCACACATAGAGTTGTGGGCTATTAATGTGAATTCATTTTGATACATACACAATATAAGAAAATAAAAAAACCTCAATTTCTTTATAATTTAACCAATAATTTCAATCATTTTTCAACCCTAAAAACACACCAAATATTAACAAAGTATTTACACTTCTGCGAAATATCTCATAACCTACTGGTATATAACAATTAAACTGTATTTGAATAAACACTTCAAATCTATAAAAAAATATCTAACTCACAGTAAAATAAAAGAGTTGACACATATTAGCTGAAATCAGTTATTGACTACTGAATTTACTATGAAAATTTAAATAAAATACAGAAGAGGAAACAATGGCAGAACGTAATTATAGTGCTGATAATATTAAGGTCTTAAAAGGTCTGGAAGCTGTCCGAAAACGTCCGGCGATGTATATTGGTGGAACCACCGAAAGAGGTTTGCATCACCTTGTCTACGAAGTCGTAGATAATAGCATTGATGAAGCCCTTGCGGGTTATTGCGATAAGATCATCATTACTATCAATGAAAACGGAAGTGTTTCGGTAGAAGATAACGGTAGCGGAATTCCGGTAGATACACATGCCGGAGAGCAAACTTCTGCCCTGCAAGTGGTGATGACAGTACTTCATGCCGGTGGAAAATTTGATAACAAATCGTATAAAGTATCAGGTGGATTACACGGGGTTGGTGTATCGGTAGTGAATGCTCTATCCGAACTTTGCGAAGTGGAAGTAAGGCGTGATGGTAAAGTTCATTATCAAGCTTATCGAACCGGAATACCACAAGGTGATGTGAAAGTGATTGGCGAAAGTGATACTACAGGAACAAAAACGACGTTTTTTCCTGATAAAACAATTTTTGAGACTACAGTGTTTAGTTTCGATTATCTTTCCGTTAGATTGCGTGAATTGGCATTTTTGAATAGCGGTATCCGAATTATTTTGAAAGATGCAATTCATGATAAAGAACACGATTTTCAATATTCAGGCGGAATCAAATCTTTTGTACGGTTCCTTAATGATAATAAGAAGGTTCTTTTTGAAGATCCAATTTTTATCCATGGCACCAAAGAGAGTGTGGAATTTGAAGTTTCTATTCAATATAATGAAGGATATCAGGAAAATATCTTTAGTTTTGCCAATAATATCAATACGATTGAAGGTGGAACTCATTTAAGTGGATTTAAATCCGGTTGTACAAGAGCTGTAAACACCTATATAAAGAATCAAAATTTATTGAAAAATGAAAAAGTTACTCCGGGTGGGAGCGATATTCGGGAAGGAATTACAGTAATCGTAAGTGTGAAACTCGGTGATCCTCAGTTTGAAGGTCAAACTAAGACAAAATTGCAAAATTCAGAGATTGAAGGGATTGTAAATTCCAGTGTTTACGAAAAACTGATGGAATTTTTTGAAGAGCATCCTTCCGAAGCAAAAATGATTGCCCAAAAAGCAATTATCGGAGCTCGATCTCGTGATGCAGCTCGTAGAGCAAGAGAACTTACTCGTAGAAAATCAGTTTTGGAAAGTGGAAGTTTACCCGGAAAATTAGCAGATTGTTCCATACAAGATCCTTCTCAAACAGAAATATTCTTGGTGGAAGGGGATTCAGCTGGCGGATCAGCAAAAATGGGGCGTGACCGTCGTTTCCAAGCAATATTACCTTTGTGGGGTAAAATGCTCAACACCGAAAAAGCGAGAATTGATAAAGTTTTGAATAATGATAAAATACAACCGATTATTTTGGCATTGGGAGCTGGAATCGGCGAGGAATTTGATCTTTCCAGACTTAGATACAACAAAGTAATAATTATGTCTGATGCTGATGTGGACGGATTGCATATCGCGACCTTGTTGCTTACATTTTTCTTCCGTTATATGCGCCCTCTGGTTGAATATGGTCATGTTTATGTAGCTAAACCACCTCTATTTCTCATCAAAAGAGGGAAAACAAAAAAATATGTTTATTCTGATACAGAACGGGATGAAGTAATAGAAGAGATCGGCTCCAAAGGACTTCATATTCAAAGATACAAAGGTTTAGGTGAAATGAATGCAGATCAGTTATGGGAAACTACTTTGGATCCGGAACGAAGAATACTTACTTTAGTGAAAATTGATGACGCTATTGAAGCTGATAGAATGTTTACGATCCTGATGGGAGACGATGTCATTCCACGTAGAGCTTTCATTGAAGAAAATGCAAAATACGCAAACGTCAGCGTATAATTAGGGAGGAAAAACAGATGATTCACGATAGATCAAGAATAGAAATTGTAGAGATAGATGAAGTATTGAAGAAAGCGTACCTTGAATATTCCATGAGTGTAATTGTATCTCGTGCTTTACCGGATGTGCGAGATGGGCTAAAGCCTTCTCAAAGAAGAATTTTATACGCAATGCATGAATTGAATTTAACTCCGGGAAAAGGTTTTAGAAAATGTGCAAAAATCGCCGGTGATACTTCCGGTAATTACCATCCACATGGTGAGCAAGTAATTTATCCAACTATGGTGAGGATGGCTCAACCTTGGAGTTTGCGTTATCCGTTGGTAGATGGACAAGGAAACTTCGGCTCACAAGATGGTGATCCGCCTGCTGCAATGCGTTATACAGAAGCCAGAATGCAGAAAACGACGGTAGAATTATTAGAAGATATTGATAAAGATACAGTAGATTACAAACCAAATTATGATGATACGCGCAAAGAACCGCACGTATTTCCTGCAAAATTCCCTAATCTTCTTGCGAATGGTTCCTCAGGAATTGCGGTGGGAATGGCTACGAATATGGCTCCACATAACATCAAGGAGATAGCAAATGCAATTGTAGCATTGATTGATAACCCAGATTTGGAACACTTAGACCTTTTGAATTATATACAAGGTCCCGATTTCCC
The DNA here is from genome assembly GCA_021108315.1 of Candidatus Cloacimonadota bacterium. Taxonomy (GTDB): domain Bacteria; phylum Cloacimonadota; class Cloacimonadia; order Cloacimonadales; family TCS61; genus JAIORE01. Next base: position 22,223 of record JAIORE010000420.1, on the reverse strand, counting down.
TACTGGGGGGTACATCATAGGTAAAAAAGGTATTCAAGATTATTTTTTAACCGGACATGGAAGAGTAATCGTACGCGGTAAAGCAGTTATTGAAACCAAAAATAATGGTGCTGAATTAATTGTGATTTCCGAAATTCCCTATATGCTTAATAAAACTCTTCTTATCAACAAAATGGTGCAGCTTGTCAAAGATAAAAGAATTGAAGGAATTGCTGATATTCGTGATGAATCAGGACGACAAGGGATGCGCTTGGTTGTGATGGTCAAAAGAAATTACGAAGGAAATGCTGTTTTAAATAAATTGTATAAATATTCCCAACTTCAGGAAAGCTTTAGCATCAATAATCGTACTTTGGTAAACGGTATTCCAAGAGTTATCAATATGAAGGAATTTGTACAATATTATATAGATTTCCGTCATGAAGTAGTGATCCGGCGTACTAATTTCTTATTGAAAAATGCTGAGAAAAGGTTGCATCTGTTAGAAGGATATAGAATTGCCTTAGATAATATTGATGAAGTAATTGCAACTATTCGAGCTTCCAAAAATACAGCAGAAGCAAACGTAAATTTATGTGAAAAATTCGGTTTTTCAGAAATTCAAGCAAAAGCAATTTTAGAGATGCGTTTGCAAAAACTTACCGGATTGGAAAGAGAAAAAATCGAAGCGGAATACAAAGAACTTTTGGAAACAATCAAAGGTTTACAAGAAATTTTAGCGGAAAGACAATTAAGAATGGATATCATAAAAAGCGAAATTCTTCAAATCAAAGAAAAATACGGTGATGATAGAAGAACACTAATATTAGAAGGCTCAGCCGATATCGAAACCGAAGATATGGTCGCCGACGAAGATATGGTAGTGACGATTTCTCATCAAGGCTACATCAAACGATTGCCAATTGATACATATCGCAAGCAAGGTCGTGGAGGAAAAGGACTTTCGGGAACAAATCTCAAAGAACAGGATTTTATTGAAAACATTTTTGTAGCTTCTACGCACGCTTATATCCTCTTCTTTACAGATTTTGGAAAATGCTACTGGCTCAAAGTTCATAGAATTCCCAAAGTTGGAAGATTAGCTCGTGGAAAAGCTGTTGTGAATCTTTTACAATTGGAAAAAGATGAAAAAATCGAAGCATTTGTAACTGTACGGGATTTCTCGTTGCCAAATTATGTGATAATGGTTACTAAAAACGGAACTGCCAAAAAATCTGAACTCAAAGCGTTTTCACATCCTCGTGTAAATGGTATTATTGCTATCAAACTTGTTGATGGTGATGAACTTATTGATGCCAGAATCACAGATGGAACCAATGATATTATTTTGGCAACAAGTGGTGGTTTTGCTAATCGTTTCAATGAAGGTGATGTTCGCTCAGTTGGGAGAAATTCACAAGGTGTGAGAGGAATCAGGCTGAGAAGTGATGATAAAGTTGTAGCAATGGTCGTTGTGAAACGTGAGGGAACTCTTCTGGCAGTTAGTGAAAACGGTTATGGCAAAAGAACGGAAGTTTCAAATTATAAGGTTACAAAACGTGGCTCAAAAGGTGTGATAACTTTGAAAACAAGTGCCCGAAACGGACATCTTATCGCCTTATTGGAAGTAGTTGATAATGATGATCTGATGATCGTCACCAGAAATGGTATGATTATTCGTCAGCCGGTAGATAGAATCAATGTGATTGGTAGAAATACCCAAGGTGTTCGTCTTATCAATCTTAACGACACTGATAAAGTTTTTGACATCACAAGGATAATTGCCGAAGATGATGATGAAGGTGATGAATTTGATGAGATTATTGATGATAGTGTTCCAGTGAATACAGAAGAAATCACTGATGCTGAGATCATTGATGATAATTCTGATAACTCAGAAGAAACCCAAATTGAAGATATGGATAGCGAAGAAAGTGAGATAGAATAATCTTAGCTTTATTCAGTTATTGACAAATATTAGGGGCGATCATAAAAATCGCCCCAAATTTTTTGATGGAGATTTTATGAGAAAGTACATATTTTATTTTAGTATCTTTTTTTCAATTCTCTTTTGGGGATGTTCAATAAAATACATTCCTCTTAAAACCGAGAAAATTAGCGTCTCTAATGATTATGCAATTCTTAAAACAGAAAATTATAACATTGTGGTGCAATACAGATATTGGAGTAAAGAACCAGAAGAATTAAGTGAATATTTCACCACTTTTTTTGCTACAATTACCAATAAAACTAATGATAAAATCAATATAGAATTGAAAGATATAACTTTACTTGATGATAATGGGAATCAACTCGATCCGATAAATCTGGACATTGTGGAGAATATGCTTTTGCCGGATGAAATCCGTTTTGAAGATATTGTGAGCAGTACTTTAGAAAAAGATCAGGCAATTGATAATTGGAGAGAAGCTCGGAAAAATTTAATGATACATTCTTTTCATTTTGGACAGATATTTCCTAATGCAAAGAAATCCGGGTTTTTGTACTTTAATCGTTTGCCTTCTTCAAACCAAAGCTGTAAGATTATTATAAAAGATAATGTATTTAGTTTTGAGAGGCAGAAGAAGAAATGAAGAATATGAACCACGAACCACACGAAAGACACGAAATGAAGAAGAAGAAAGAAGAAAGAAAGAGAAAAAAATATGGTTTGATATTTTTTTTTACTCTTTTTTTTTGTTTTTCGTGCCTTTCGTGGTTAAAAAGAGAAAGAATTATGAATAACGGGAAAATTATTTTCAAAAAAGAGAGTTATGCCATTCAAGGAGCAATTTTTGAAGTATATAGAAATATGGGATCAGGTTTTCTGGAAGCTGTTTATCAAGAATGTTTAGAAAAAGAATTTGCTCAAAGAAATATTCCTTTCGAAAGCCAACTAAGCATACAATTAGTTTATAAAGATACGCTATTAAAACAAACTTACAGAGCAGATTTTATTTGTTATGATTCAATTATTATTGAGATAAAAGCAGTAACTAAAATTATAGATATTCATAAAGCTCAATTACTAAATTATCTTAAAGCCACAAAATTGAAATTAGGTTTATTAGTAAATTTTTCATCTTATCCCAAAGCAAATATTGAAAGGATTGTATTATAAGAATATGAACCACGAACTACACGAAAATCACGAAAATCACGAAATGAAGAAAAAGAAAAAGAAAGAAAAAAAATATGATTTGATATTTTTTTTTCGGATAGTATTTTGCTCTGTTTTTTAAGATTATGCCTTATGTAACTATGCTAAATATAGATAGTTATAGGGAACAGAAAAATCCTAATTAACATAAAGTAATTATCGTATGTCTAAAAGCTTTCTGGCGAATTCGGTTTTTTTACTCTTTTTTCGTGTTTTTCGTGCCTTTCGTGGTTAAAAATAAATAAATTGGAGAAAATATGTTAGACTTTATCAAAGATAAAAAAAGAACGGATTATGCAAATAATCTAAGTGTGAAAAAAGAAAATGAAATTGTAACTGTAATGGGCTGGGTACATCGGAGAAGAGATCTCGGTGGTCTGATATTTATTGATCTACGAGATATTTCAGGAATAGTGCAAATCGTGTTTCATCCTGAAAATGAGCAAGTACATCAAAAAGCAGGGAAATTGCGTAATGAATATGTAATTGCAGTTACTGGTAAAGTTGTTTCACGTGAAACTGGAAATATTAACAAAAATATGAGCACCGGTGAAATTGAAATTGAAGCTTCGGAACTTCTGCTTTTAAATGATTCTGCTCCTTTACCTGTCCAGATCAATGAAAATGTTCTCGCAGATGAAAATCTTCGTTTGAAATATCGTTACCTTGATTTGCGTCGTGAAAAACTGAAAAAAAATATGATTCTCCGACACAATGTTGTTTATTCGATTCGTGAATTTCTCACTAAAAAAGAATTTTTTGAGATTGAAACTCCTACTTTGATGAAAAGCACTCCCGAAGGTGCTCGTGATTATTTAGTTCCAAGCAGAGTTCATAAAGGGAAATTTTTTGCACTTCCTCAATCTCCCCAAATCTATAAACAACTTCTGATGATTTCCGGTTTCGATCGTTACTTCCAAATTGCTCGTTGTTTCCGTGATGAAGATTTGCGAGCAGATCGCCAGCCCGAATTTACTCAGTTAGATTTAGAAATGAGTTTCGCTAATGAAGAGATGATTTTTCAGATTATGGAGGAGCTTTTTGCTTACATTTTTAAGAAAAATATTGATCTCGATATTCCGATTCCGTTTCCACGTCTTTCGCATAGAGATGCTATGGAGCGTTTCGGGATTGATAAACCAGATTTACGTTTTGATATGGAATTAATTGATCTATCTCAAATTTTAGAAAAATCTGAATTTAAGGTATTTTCCGGTGCTTTGGAATCAAAAGGAAGCGTTCGCTGTGTTGTTGCAAAAGGTTGTGCCAGCTATTCTCGTAAGAAAATTGATGAACTAATCTCAATCGCCAAGCATCTTGGTGGAAAAGGCTTAGCTTTTTGTAAAGTAATTGATAATGAACTCACAGCTGGAATTTCTAAGTTTTTATCAGATATAGAAAAATCTCAGATTTTAACTGAATCAAAAGCTGAAAATGGAGATTTGGTTCTTTTTGCAGCAGATTCAAATAAAATAGTTTTCAAAGTTCTTGCTGAAATCAGAAACCACTTTGGCAAAGAATTGAAACTTTATGATTCAAATGAGTTCAATTTTGTTTGGATAACTGATTTCCCACTTTTTGAATTCGATGATAAAAATAATCGTTGGGAAACTGCTCATCATATGTTTACTTTACCGAAAGAGGAACATCTAAAATATTTTGATAATGAAGCAGATTATGGCAAAATCGAAGGAAAACTTTATGATCTGGTTTGTAATGGATTGGAACTGTCTTCCGGTAGTATTCGTTGTCATCGCTTGGATATTCAGAAAAAAATATTTGATGTTTTAGGTTTTGATGAAAAGGAATTGCAAGAAAAATTCGGCTTTTTCCTTGATGCTCTGAAATATGGAACTCCTCCTCACGGTGGAATTGCTCCCGGCATAGATAGAATTGTGATGTTGATGGCAAAAGCAGAATCACTTCGAGATGTAATTGCTTTTCCAAAATCTCTGCAAGCTGTTGATCTGATGAGTGATGCTCCCGCTGTTGTTTCTAAAGAACAGGTTAAGGAATTGGGAATTGAAATATTGGATCAGGAATAAAGGATTACGAAGAATGAACTCATCCTACTGTCCTTCTCTTAATATCAAGAGAAGGAACATAAGAAAAACAAGAAGAAAAAAAGCTAAAGTCATCCCTCGCTTTAGATAAAGAGAGGGACCGAGGGTGAGTTTGAAAATTAAAGTACACACCTCCCGGCTAAAGCCGTAGTCTTCTCAAGAGGAGAATTTCTCCGTGTTCTCAGTGTGCTCTATGGTTAATCTTTTGTTCGTCTTGTTAGTTTTGTTTGTTGCTAAATAAAATGAGTATGATATGAAAAAAGTAGCATCTATCACTTTCGGGTGTAAAATAAATCAATATGAAACATCCTGTATTTTGGATGATTTTCGGAAGAATGGATTTGAAATCGTCCCTTACACAGAAAAAGCTGATGTTTATATCATAAATTCCTGCACAGTTACCAATCGTACGGATTACAAAAGTAGAAATGCTGTTCGTAAGGCTCTTAAACAAAAAGAATTAGATAGTAGTGTTAAAATTGTTATAACCGGATGTTATTCTCAAAGAAACAAAGGAAAAGTCAAAGAACTCGGTGATATCGATTTTATAATTGATAATAATAAAAAAAATAAAATCTGGCAAATTTTACAAGATAATGAGAATAATTTTGAAGACATTATGCTTGCCAAAGAATTTCCTGAGCAATCTACCGAAACGATTTTAGATAAAAGCAGAGCATTCATTAAAGTTCAAGATGGTTGCAATTTTTACTGTTCATACTGTGCAATCCCTTATGCAAGAGGTTTGCCACGTAGTAGAAAAAGAGAAAAAATTGTTAATCAAATTAAAAAACTCACCCAAAATGGATTTAAAGAATTTGTTATCGGAGGAATAAATTTAGGATTATATGAAGATGATTTTAAAGAGAATTATGATCTGACTGATTTACTGATTGATTTGGAGAAAATTGAAAAAGTAAAATTATTACGAATAAGTTCAATTGAACCACTTTTATTTACAGATAAATTGGTAGACTTTGCAGCAAATAGTAAAAAACTTTGTCCACATTTTCATATACCACTTCAAACGGGATCCGATGCTTTATTAAAATCTATGAACCGTCATTACAAAGTTGAGGATTATCGAGAATTGATTGCAGAAATTCATAAAAGTATACCAAATGCAGCTATTGGGATTGATCTTATTTCCGGCTTACCGGGAGAAACTAACGAATTATTTGATGAAACATACAAATTTTTGAGTTCTTTGGATTTCACTTATCTGCACGCATTTTCTTATTCTGAAAGACTGGGTACAAAAACTGCTCAAATGTCTGGCAAAGTAAAAGGCGATGTTATCCAAAAGCGGACTAACAAGCTTATGAAACTTTCTGAATTGAAAAAAGACAAATATATTAATAAGATAATTTCTAAAAAAGTAATTTTAAAAGGAATTGTTGAGTCAGAAGTAGACAATTATTATACAGCACTTTCAGATCATTATATCCGAATTTATTTTAAAGGGGAATGCTTAAATGAAAAAGAATTTCTTACATTTGAACCAATTGGAAAATTCCGTGATGGAATTAAGTGTCAAATTCAAAGAGAAGATTTTACCACAGAGAGCCCAGAGAAAAGAAAAAAATGTCAGAATTTGGATTAACAAGATTAACGGATAATAAGGATTAATCCAAAAATCCAAGAATCAGATAAATCCAAATTCAGACAAAAGAGAAGAAAAAATAATTTACCGCAAAGCCGCTAAGAACGCAAAGCATATATAATTTGTAATTTAAAATTTATTATTTATTATTGTTCTCTGTGGTTAGTATCTTTTTCGTGTTAATTAGTGTTAATTCGTGGTTTCAAAAATCTGTAAGGAGAAAAATAGTTGATCAGAATTGAAGATTTAACAATTGGTTTTGACAATCAAATCGTATTAAAAGATATAAATCTAACCATTCCAAACAATCAAAATACGCTTATTGTAGGGCAAAGTGGTTCTGGGAAAAGTGTACTGATAAAATCTATAGAAGGCTTGATAAAGCCTTGGAGTGGAAAAATATTAATCAATGAAACGGATATTTTTTCTATAAAATCAAAAATGATGAATTCAATTCGTAAAAAAATCGGAATGTTATTTCAGGAATCTGCTCTTTTGGATTCATTTAATGTATTTCAAAATATCGCTTTACCCTTGAAAGAACATACAAAATATAGCGAGAAAGAGATCCTGAATATCGTAAACAAAAAACTAAAATTGGTAGGATTAGACAATATTTTACATAAAATGCCACACGAACTCAGTGGTGGAATGAAAAAAAGAGTTGCCTTAGCCCGAGCTATTGTTTTAGAACCGGAATACATTATCTACGATGAGCCGACAACGGGTTTAGATCCTACAAATGCTAATGAAATTATCAGTTTGATCACCGAATTACAGAATAAGCTGAACATCACTTCAATTATCATAACTCATGATTTGGAATGTATCAAAAGAACAGCTGGAAAAATTGTAATGCTCTCTTCTCAAAAAATAATTTTTGACGGAAATTGGCAGGATTTCAATAATGTTTCAAATTATGAAGTTAAGAAATTTTTAGGAAAGTTATGAAATATTATCAAGATAAAAAAAAGATTGAGTTTCAAGTTGGTATTTTTTCCATACTTGCCTTGATTATTCTATTTTTTAGCTACTCTTGGCTAGGTGATTTTTTTCAGCAAAAGAATTATCAGACTTTTTTTGTTAGATTTTCCAATATTCAATCATTACAAAAAGGTTCTCCTGTAACAATTTTAGGTGTTAAAAAAGGAAAAGTAAATTCGTTTGAAGTTTCACAAGATGGAGTAGTTCTGGAAATATTCCTTGATAAAGATTTTATTCTTAAAAACGGAACTAAATTTTATATTCTGGAAACAAATATAATGGGTGATACTGCTCTGGATATTGTTCCCGGGAAAAGTGATGTTAAATTAGATACTTCTATTTTATTAGAAAGTGAAAGTGTTTTCAGCATCTCTTCTTTATTGCAAATTGTGAGTACCTTGGCAACAGATTTGCAAAATATCACTTCAGTTTTTGCTCCTGAATATAATTTCTTTGAGAATCTCAATGGATTGATTGATTCCTCGAAAGTTATGATATCGCAAGTAAATAATACTTTATCAATAAACTCAGAAAATGTGACATCTCTTATTCAAAATTTATCTGAAGTAAGTTCTGACTTCAAAAAAATGATTAAGCAAAATGAAGAATCGGTAAGCAATTCCGTAAAATTGACCCAAGAATCTTTTGCAATGATAAAAAATAATCTGATTGCTATCGAATCTATTACAAGAGATTTTAAAAAATTTTCTACTGATCTTGTGGAAAATGATAATAATGTAAACAGTTTTCTCAAAGATAAAGAGTTTTATGATAAGCTTTTGAAAACTTCTACAGATCTGGATTCATTGATTCTTGATATTAGGAAAAATCCAAAAAGATATTTCCAGATAAAAGTATTTTAGTGTTTCAGAAACGAAAATATGAAGATTTCACGCAGAGAACACAGAGAAAAAGACGCAAAGATCGCAATTGTAATGTAACACAAACAGCCGGAACAAGGTGGAGACCTGCGAAGCTCACCCTGTTTGTGCATATCTTGTTCCCAAATCTCAGTGTGTTCCCAAACTGAGATTTGGGAACAAGATTCAGGTCAATTATTAACCCACTCCTTTAAGTGTGGGAATATTGCAAAATAAAAAATATATTACGCCGTTCACGGCGTTCTAAAAAGGATAATTTATGAAAAAATTTCTCGCAATATTATTTCTCGTTGTTAGCCTAATCCAGCTTTCGGCATATTCTTACGGAAAGAATAAAGTTCAAAAAAAACAAATTGATTGGAGTAAAATCGAAACACTTCATTTTGATATTTATTTTGATAAAAGTGATGAAGAATTTGGTCATATCGTTACTTTGATGGCAGAAGAAGCATATTATTATCTCAAAAGAGATCTTCGTGTACCGATCAAAGACAGAATCCCCATAATATTTTATCCCTCTCATCACGATTTTGAAACAACAAATATTATTTATCCTCTATTAAATGAAGCTGTGGGCGGCTTTACGGAAACTGCGAGAAATCGGGTAGCAGTTCCCTTTGACGGAAGTTATCAAAAGATGGAAGAGATTTTGATTCATGAACTCACTCACGCCTATTTGAATTCTTTGAATAATAATAGCATCAAACTTGTAGAATTTTCCAATCTTCCTTTCTGGTTTAGCGAAGGTTTCCCCGAATATCAATCTGTGCAAGGTGAAAGCGTTTACAACAATATGTTTATCATAGATATGCTTTTTAATGAATATCTTTATGATATTGAATTATCCGGTGGTTATTTGGCTTATCGCCAAGGTGAATCTTTTTTGACATATATCTCAGAAAAATATGGTAGAGATAAAGTAATTGAGCTTTTTTATGCTTTGAAATCCAATACAAATAGTGATGATGCCTTTAAGAAAGTTTTTGATCTCAAACTTGAGGATGTACAGGAGAAATGGAAAATCTATCTCAAAAAAAAGTATTATCCCAAAATAACTGAATTCGATATGAAAACTGAAGTTTATGATCAAAAAACATTTCATAAAAAAGATGGTTCATATATGAATTATGCTCCTCGTTTTTCACCGGATGGAAATAATTATATCTATTTTTCCAATAGAAAAATTCGTAACAGCATTTGGAAAGGTTCAACTCTGGATCTATATAAATCCAAAAAAATTCTTACCGGTGAATCTTCCGGTAATTTTCAAGAGTTTCATTTTCGTCGCAACAACCTGAGCTGGTTTCCGGATGGAGAAAGTTTTGCGTTTGTTTCAAAAACCGTAAATGGTGATGCCATATATATCATGGACTTCAAAAATAAAAAAATATTGAATAAAGTACTACTGAAACAATTTGATGCAATCTATGAAATTGATGTTTCTTCCGATGGAGAAAAACTTACTTTTGCTGCTCAAAAAGGTCACAAAAACGATATTTACATTTTTAACCTTAATACTTCAGAAATCACTCAACTTACTGATGATAGATATTATGATTCACAACCTTGCTGGTCGCCAGACGGTTCAAAAATTGCCTTTTCTTCCGAGAGAACAGCCAACAAAAAAAATAAGCATGTTAGCTATAGTCTGGTAAATAATATTTTTTATTATGATTTGGAAAAGGAAAAATTTTATCAGGTCACCAATGATGATTTCAATAATTATTTTCCTATTTGGACGAATGATAATAATCAGATTATTATGGTGACAGAGCGTGAATTTGTCTCGAATTTTGAGATTGTTGATCTCATCAATGGCAAACGGGCAAAAGTTACAAAATCATTAGGTGGAGTTTTCACTGGTGATATAGACAAATCCAATGAAAATCTGATTTTCTCAGGTTTTTATGAAGGTGGATGGAATATTTATAATCTGATAAATCCCCTAAAAAATATGGAGTATTCTGATTATGATACGATGAACGAGTACATTTTTATTGATGATTTCTATACAAAATTTGATATTCAACGTTATCAGGTTTATGGATTTAAAGAACGAAAATTCCGTAAAGTTATTCCGGAAATCTCTCGAAAGAGTATTACTCGTATTGAAATTGGTGATATTGCCCAAAAAGATAGCCTGAACAAATTGTTCAATAATCAACTTGATCAAAAACCGGAAGAATTGAATGTCCCGCAGATAAAACCTTATAAAATCAGATTTAGCTTGGATAGGATTTGGGGAGGAATGGCATATTCAGCTTCCGGTGGAGCCTATGGTCAGCTTTTTCTTAGTATGAGTGATCTGATGGGAAATCATAATCTGGGATTTAATTTTGGAGTTTATAAGGAACTAAAAAATTCTGATTTTGTGTTCAATTATCTCTACCTCGCCCGTAGAATTGATTATGGATTTGGTGGATTTTATTTGAACGATGATATTGTTTACACTATCGGTTATGTTGGAGAAACTTATGTTGATTATATGCGGGAAAGAGAACGAGAATTTGGTATTTATGGGATTTTACGCTATCCATTTAATAAATTTTGGAGATTGGATTGGGAAAACCTCGTTAAAAAAATAGAAACAAGAAGAGATTGGCTTGAAAATAATCAGTGGCACGAAGAATCTTTACCAGACAGTTTTAAAATCCAATTTCCTGAGTTTCCGGTTTCCGAAGATGAATTGATTTATAGTCCTCAATTCACATTGACTTTTGATAATGCTATCTACGGAAATGTGGGTCCTATACTTGGTTGGAGAGCTTCGCTTATGTCCAGTGCAAATTTTTCTAATGATAAAAAAACATACGGAATGATCTATGGTGATATTAGAAAATATTGGCTTTTTGCAAAGCAGTATTCTATTGCTGTACGAGCATTTGGAGGTTGGCTTACCGGTGAATCCGGTAATTATTTTACTTTAGACGAGTTTTATGATATTCGTGGTTTTATTAATACAAATGAATATCTAAATAGTCAATTAGAGGGAAGAAAAAAGATCGTTAGCAGTTTTGAATTCCGTTTCCCATTGGTTGAGCATTTAAAAATTGCCTTTCCATTACCATTGTATTTTCATAATATTCGGGGAAGTGCTTTTGCCGATATTGGCAGTGTGTGGACAACTAACAAAAATTTTGAATTTATCGAAAAAGGGCGGCTAAAAGATGCTATTTTGGGTTTTGGCTTTGGACCAAGAATTAATCTGGGTTTCTTCATTTTAAAATTCGATGTTGCTTGGAGAAGTGATCTTTTTCAGACAAGTAAACCTACTTTTTATTGGAGTTTATCAGAAGATTTTTAGAGTTAAAGTATCACAAGCAATTCTTCTTGTGAAAATGTTGCTAACGATATTTTTATTCTTCTTCCCAAGCTTTGCTTGGGAACACACTGCTTAAGAAGCTTCTGCTTCTTCTTTAATTCGCTAAGCAGGGGCTTAGCTTTTAATTCGTTCCCAAGCCGGGGCTTAGGAACAAGATGAATTATCATTTCTCCAATTTATCATCCACAATCTTTTTAATAAAATCTTCTTCTGGAATAAAAGGAATAGTAATATGATCAGTATCTTTGAATTCTTTATTATATTTGATACAAGTTTTGATGGAATTTTCATTTCTAGCCCAAGATCTTCGAGCAACTCCCCCCATAACATCCCAAGGAATTGCAGTTTTTAGGATATTATCCACACGTTCACTACCATCCAAAACCATCCCGAAACCACCATTGATAACTTTTCCAATACCAACTCCACCGCCGTTGTGCAATGCAACCAAACTCATTCCGCGAGCAGCATTCCCGGCAAAACATTGAGTTGCCATATCAGCCATAATATTGGAACCATCTTTGATATTTGAAGTTTCTCTAAATGGAGAATCGGTTCCACCGGTATCATGATGATCTCTTCCCAACATAATTGGTCCGACAACTTTCTCTTTCACCATTTTATTGAATTTAAGAGCAATATCTCTTCGACCAAGTGCATCCTGATAGAGAATTCTTGCCTGAGTTCCAACAACCAATTTATTTTTCATAGCATCCCGAACCCAAATATAATTATCTCTATCCTGATAACTGCGATCTTGATCTATTATTTCGGCAGCAGCATTATCGGTTTTGATAAGATCAGATTCTTTTCCACTAAGACATACCCAACGGAAAGGTCCAAATCCAAAATCAAATAATTCCGGTCCAAGAATATCTTCAACATAACTTGGGAAAATAAATCCGTCAAAAGTGTTTTTCCCATTTTTGGCAATTTCAGAAACTCCGGCATCAAAAACAGCCTTCATAAAACTATTTCCGTAATCAAAGAAATAAGTACCTTTCTCACTGAGTTTTTTTATTACTTTAAAGTGATGTTTCAGAGATTCATCCACCAAAGTTATGAATTTGTTTTTATTGTTTTTTAATAATTCGGTTCTCTCTTCAAAAGTGATTCCTACCGGACAATATCCACCTTCATAGGCAGCATGACATGAGGTTTGGTCAGATAAAAGATCAATTTTTATATTATTTTGTTCAGCAAATTCTAAAAGATCAACGATATTTCCCAAAAAACCTATGGCAATACCATTTTTATCTAATATATTTTCTTCAGCAATTTTAAATGCTTCTTTGGGTGAATAGGCAATTTTACTTATCCAACCTTGTTCATAGCGAGTTTCAATTCTGGATTTATCGACTTCCGCAATAATTCCTACTCCATTGGCAATTTCAATAGCTTTCCCTTGAGCTCCGCTCATTCCGCCTAAGCCGGAGGTAACAAATAGTTTTCCTGAAAGATCTCCATCTTCTGCTATACCGAGTTTCATTCTACCGGCAATGAGAATCGTGTTATACGTTCCATGAACAATTCCCTGAGGTCCGATATACATCCAGCCACCGGCAGTCATTTGTCCGTAATTTGCTACACCAAGAGCAGCGGCACGATTGAAATTCTCCAAATCATCAAATAATCCTATCATTAAACCATTGGTAATAATAACTCTCGGAGCATCCGGTTTTGATCTAAATAAGCCAACCGGATGACCGGAATGTATGACTAAAGTTTGCTCCTGAGTAAGATTTTCCAAATATTTCTTAATAAGCTGATATTGCATCCAATTCTGACAAACAGCTCCAGTTTCACCATAAGTTATTAATTCATAAGGATATAAGGCAATATCTAAGTTTAGATTATTCTCTATCATAACCTGAAAAGATTTTCCTTCTATGCACTTACCTTTATATTCCTCAATTGGCAATCCCTTTAGTTTATTTTTGGGAATATAACGATAACCGTATATTCTGCCCCGTTCAAGAAGTTCATCCAAGAATTCAGAAGCAAGAGTTTTGTGAAGTTCTTCCGGAATATATCGCAAAGCATTTTTCAGAGCAATTTCTATCTCATTTTTGTTGAGTTTCATTTCTCTTTTGGGAGCTCTTCTTATTCCTTTTTGAAATACCGGATATTCAGGTAAAATATTATCTAATTTGATTGTCATAGCATTGTTTACATCAATATTATTCATAATTTCTCCAATGTAATTTTTTTTTATTCCATAAATCCTTTTGATACACATAATTCAATATCTGTTTTTTTTTCTTTTATATATTCAACTATTTTGTTCTCTACAAGATTGAAAACATCCAATTTCAATTCCACAAATTTATTAGTTTTAAACTCTTTTTGAAGTATAAAAATTGCGTCTATTAATGAGTTTTTCTTCAGAGGTTGAAAATCTTTTTCAATAGATTCTGTAACTACGATAATTTTCACTTTCTCAAATGTTGCTTTCGCAAGTTTAGCATTTTGTTCAATATCATATAAAAATTCATTGCCAATACTCAATGCAGTATGGAATATCAAAAGAGGAAGTGTAAGATTATATTTGTTAAATACCCGTTTCCCGCTATTACGATATTGAAGGTCGATATTTTGGCTTAACTGCAACACTTCAGCAGAATTGCCAAATTGTAACATCGGATAATTATCAATATTCAAAAGATTTTTTGGTTTGAATTTAATATTTGTAGAAAATTGATTATAATCCCATAATATACCTTTTTTCAGTAAAATATTATGTCTATGTATAAATAAATTTAAAACGTCATCTAAATATTTTGCCGAAAAAATAACCGAATCTTCTTTAAAACCATTTCTAGTAGATTTATTGTATCTATACTTCTTATTGGTAAGTGCTTTGCGGAAAATATTCAGTGACTCAATAATTTTTTCGTTATTCCCAAAATCATCGTTATCAGCTAATTTCTGAAAAATATCCCATTTTAGTTTCAATTCATGGAGATACATTTTATTTACAATATTAGATTGCTCTTTTAACATATTATTTAATATTTCATTAAAAAACATAGTTACCTCTTGATTTTTGTTTGGAAATAAAAAGCTGCTTTTGCTATGGAAGACTTACAAAATATTTTTGATTTTATAAATTTTTTCTGAGTTAGTAGATTAAAAAAAAATAATTTATCCAATAGCAATTCCTAAATAAAACACAGTATATTTTTGTCAATTGTATAATTGAGTAATTTTATGATTAATAAAAAAACTTAGGATTATTTTGTTGAATTTGATAATCTTCTCGTTTAGTAAAATTAAAGATTTGACAAAAACTACTTCAAAGTTTTTTTTCACAGAAAACAAATAGGAGGAAATTTTAGGGATGGAAATTCCTAAAAAATTAAAATTATGAAAAATTGCATTACTATTTTTTTAATTTCATTGATTTCTATTTTATCAGCCTTTAATTCACAAACACCAGAGCAACTGTTCGAACTTCAAAATAAGATTGATAAACAAACTTTACAATTTCAAAACTCAGAAAATCATCAGCTAATTAAGGCAAATCGTGATACAAGAAGCTACGAAGTAGGTGATCAGGTAACTTATTGGGCATTTGATCTCAGTGTAATGCCACCGGGTTGGGTACAAATTCCATCAACTTGTCGAGCAGTCGGTGAATATTGCTATGTCTTTGTAGCAGATGAAGATTGGGATCTATATATGGATGAATCTGATGTACAAATTGTATTTAATTATCTAGAGAACGAAACGATGGCAGGTGATGATTTTGGTGCAGTTGAGATGGATATTCAAAAATTTGGAGAAATTCCTGATGAACTTGATAATGATCCGAAATTGATTGTTTTTTATTCTGCTTTAGGTTCTTTTGGAAGCAGTACTTTTGATGGATATTTCAGTAGCTACAATCAGGTTACGGAAGCTGAAGCTCAACAATTTAATCCACCCGGGCACAGCAATGAATGTGAAATGATCTATATGACTTGTCATCCGCTAAATCCTACAGATCCGGTTCGTATTTCTGTTTTGGCACACGAGCTTCAACATCTGATTCATTGGGGATATGATCCAAATGAAGATACTTGGGTTGATGAAGGAATGGCTGAACTGGCGATGGTTTATTTTGGAATGCCCGATCCTATCTCAAGTTTTCCTACAAATCCTGATAACAGTCTTACTGTTTGGGATCAAAATTGGTCGGACTATGTAAAAGTGATGCTTTTTTTTACATATTTAGAAGAACAATATGATGATGGAACATTCATAAAGGATATTGTTGCGGAAACCGCAAATTCAATAACTGGTATTTCAAATCAACTTATCGAACATGGTTATTCTATTCCTTTTGAAGCAATTTTTACAAATTGGACTGTTGCGAATTATTTAGATGATCCTGAGGTAGAAAACGGGTTATTCAATTATGAGAACCTTGATTTACCACTTTTCGCAAGCCATGCTTCACACTCTACTTATCCAGTAAATGGTGGTGGAAATGTGAATAAATGGGCATCAGAATATATAAAATTGTATCCTGCTGATAATTATTTACAGATAGATTTTGAAACAAATATTGATATTACTCTGGCAGCCATCAGAATTGGAGTAGAAGGAATTGTCTCCACTGTTGATTTTTTCCCTATTTCCGGCATAACAAATATTATTCTTCCTGAGCTTACAGAAGATTATGCCAGAATGATTCTTGTGGTAGCAAATAATACAAACAATAGCTTAAGCTACTCATACAGTGTTTCGGAAATTGAAACACCAAGTATTGTGGGATCGTTTAATGATTGGGATCCTGCAGATCCTGATTTTGCTTTAATAGAAAATGAGTTCGGTGTTTTTGAACATGCACACATTTTGCCTGTTGGAACTTGGGAATATAAAATAATAGAAGGTGATACTTGGGATGCTCCAAATTATCCCGAAAACAATCAAGTTATTAACTTGGGTGAAGAAACTGAAATAATCTGGAAAGTGAATTTAGATGCTAATTTGGTTACTCATACAAATCCTGTTATTGCTGGTAATTTTATTTCTGAATTAGGTGGAAATGATTGGGACCCGACAGATTTGACAGGAGAAATGATTGATTATGATGATGATGAAATCTTTGAATGGGAATGTCTTGTTCCAGAAGGAACTTGGGAATTCAAAGTTGTTTTAAATCAAAATTGGGATCAAAGCACAGGATTAAACATTACTCTCATATCTGATGGTTTAGAATTAACATCTATAACCTATAATATGGCAAATAATGAAACTACAGCAAGTGGTCCTAAAGCCGAAATTACATTTATAATTGATGATTCATTTGGTCAAACTCATTCTACTTTCTTCATAAAAGGAAGTTGGGATTCTAATACCGGTTTGTATGATCCAAATTGGGGAGATGGGATCGAAACTGAACTTTTCGACGATGGATCAAATGGTGATGAGGTTTCCGGTGATCATATATATTCGGTAATGGTCGAATTAGTCGTTGATGGAGGAAGTAATACTTGGGAATGGGGTGCAATTGATGAAAATCATAATTGGATTGATGGAAATTGGCAATTTCAGATTTTTGATATGACTCCACAAACTTTTTCCTATACTATATTAGATCCACCACGAAACCTTGTAACAACAGTAATAGAAGATGATGTAGAAATAACTTGGCTTCCACCAATTACCGGGAGAGGTGATGAAATTAAAGAAAAATTTGATGTTAATTATAAAACTAATAAAAGTATTCGTTCATTCAAAGATTCATACAAACAAACAAATATTCAAAGAAATCGTGATCTTCTCGGATATAATATTTATAGATTTAGCACTTTGGTAGTTTTTACTACAGAATTATCATATATGGATTATGCTCTGGCTCCAGGAACTTATGAATATTTTGTTTCTGTAGTCTATGATGAAGGAGAATCTAATTTATTAGGTCCGGTAGAAGCAATTATACCTGAAACAAGTATTGGTGATGAAAATATTTCACTTATAAATAATTTGGGAAATAATTATCCTAATCCTTTCAATCCGGAAACTGAAATTAGATTTGTGCTTAAAAATCATGGTAATGCTGAACTTACTATATACAATTTAAAGGGTCAGAAAGTTATCACACTTTATGAAGCTTATACCATTGCAAATGAATACATCACAGTGAAATGGAATGGAAAAGATCATCAAGAAAATGATGTCTCTTCCGGAGTGTATTTGTATAAGTTAAAAACAGATAGTTGTACATTTCTAAAAAAAATGATAATGGTAAAATAAGCTCAAATAAAATTAATTTTCCGTTCATTGATTTAATTTAATAGGTGAACGGATTTTTTTTGATAAAAAAAGTCTGAACCTTGATTTTTATAATTAAATGATAAACTATGATGAAGTGTGGTTGTTCGATTTAAATTAAGTGTGATTTGTGATTTTGGTTTTTCTATTTTTTCAAGGAGAAAGAACTCTACATAATTTGATAATTTTTATCCTCACCTCAATTTCTCCTTGCAGGAGAAGGGGTTAGGGAATGAGTTTTGCGATTATGATAGTATCAAGCAAATCAAATAAATCACAGTTCAGGCAAATGTGGTTATTCCAGTTCCAATCCGAGCAATCAGGATAATCTGCCTAATCCTTGGTTCAGACAATTTTCTTCTCCGTCTTGATCTGCGCAAATCAGCGGTTAATTCTTTAGATATTAATTTGCAACTTTCTTTTTATAAGTATTTCTCTTTGGTCTTGTTTTTGGTTTTGGCTTATTCACTTTATTTTTGAATTTATCTTTAGGCATTATTACAATTCTCTTAAATTCACCTTCACCAATTGTCATGGTTCGCAGTTCTTTTTCTGTTTCAACTAAGCGGTGTACTATTTTTCTTTCAGCTCCTGAAAGTGGTTCTAGAGTAATACTTTTTTGAATCTTCTTAACTTTGATTATTATATCTTTTGCTTTTTTGATAAGTAATTGTTTCTTTCGTTCTCGGTAGCCTTCTACATCAAGAATTAATTTAATTTGCTTTCTTCTTTTTTTATTTATCATCTGATTTATCAAATGTTGAAGACTATCTAACAATTTTGCGGATTTACCGATTAAAAGCCCTACATCAGTATGCTTTCTGATGTTTATATGAAAAACTTCATTGCTTTCGTTGATCTCAATTTCTTGGAAATCTATATTCATATGATCAAGAATTTCTTTGATAAATGTGGTTAATTCATCTCTTATTTCAGTAATTGTAAATTGAATTTTTGTCGGTTTTGAACCAAATAAATGTAAAAATCCACTGCTTCCTCTATCGGTAACTTCAAATTTAAAATCTTCTAATTGTAAATCAAATTCTGTCATAAATGCAGAAATTACAGCAGAAGTAGATTTTCCTTTTCTTTCGATTAATTTCATGTTTTGTCCTTAATTTCTTTGAGTGATAAAAGTTTTTTATAATTTTTATTTAAACGCAGATTAACACTGATTTATTATGATAAAAACAAAATAATATTTATCATATTTTTTCATAATTTTCAGTGTCTTTCAGCGTTAATTTCTTATTATGTCTTTAAATTAAAGTCCGTATTATCCTTTTGCAGGTTTCAAGTGTTCAAATTTATTGCGAATAAAGAGCATCTGAACAATAGAGAATACATTGAATACTGTCCAATATATTACTAATCCGGAGGGGAAGTTCTTAAACATAAAGAACATCATAACCGGCATAATATAAGTAATCATTTTTTGACTTTGCATTTGAGCTTGTTGTTTTTCATCCATCTCTGCTGTTTTAGAATTTTTGGGTTGCATAAGATAACTCTGTAAAAACATAAATACACCCATCAGGATTGGCATAATCAAATATGGATCAGGAGCAGAGAGATCTTTGATCCAGAGAAAACCTGCTTGCCGGAGATCTATAGAATAACGTAGAATCGGGTATAGAGCGAAGAAAATAGGCATTTGTAAGAGCATAGGTAAGCAACCGCCAAATTGATTTACACCTTCTTCTTTATGCATTTTTTTCATTTCTTTATGCATTAATAGCGGATCATGTTTGTATTTAGCTTGTATCTCACGAGTTTTCGGCATAACTGCCTGCATTTTTGAACTTGCTTCAAAACTTTTGTGAGTGAGGGGATAAAGTAGCAGTTTAATCAAAATCGCAAAAATTAGAAGACAAACTCCCCAACTGGGAATAAAGCTATGTAAAAAGTTAAATAATTTATGAAATAATTTGCTTAACCATTGTAAAAATCCAGGTCCCATCTCAACGATTTTTTCTATTCCATTATTAAATTGTGCCATGTTATTATACAAAGAGGGACCAAAATAAAATTGATATTGATGTTCAAATGTTTCTCTATCCAATCTGGCATTGAGATACAAAGCTGGTTGTCCTTCATTATTGAAATAAGACATTTTATTGATTCTGATCATCTCATCAGGAATGATGGACAAATTGAAAAATTTTGATCTTAGTGATGCCCAATCAATTTTTCCTGATGTTTCATAGGTTTTTAATTTTTTTTGTTTTTTGGCAGGATCATTATTAATCGTAGATTTCAATTCCACAATTTGATCCTTAGTTCTTAAGCTCTTCAAAGCTCTTTTAAGCAATTCGCTATCAACTTGAGTATATACTTTGTAATCTTGGTGTTTGTATTTTATGAACTCTTCCGTATCAGCAATTCCACCTTCAAGTCCAATTTCATAACGATCAATATTTTCAAAGTTTTCTACTGATAAATTCATATCCAAGGTGTATTCTTCTTGTAGAGTATATTCTTTCCTAATAATTCCACTTGTTGTATTCACTGTAAAGATTATACCATTTTCACCAATAATATCATAATTAAAAACAGCTTCGTCAAGATCATACATTTGTTTATTTTTGCTAAAAATTCTAAGATTGGCTAATTTCTGATTTTCAGGAACTAATTCAATATTTGAAACTCTATCCTGTGCTCTGTACTCTTTTAATTCTACTGATGAAATATTTCCACCTAAATTACTGAAAGTTATTTTAATAGTTTCATTTTCAAGAATCAGATCATATACAATTGCAATAGAATCATTAAAGACTAAACTATTATAGATACTGTTTTGTTCATTTTGAATAGGAATCGGTGTTTCTTGAGGAGCATAGTCCTGTTGATCAGCTTTTTCCAAAGCTTCTTTTTTTTGCTTCTCCAAAAGAGCTTCTTGTTTAGGTTTCCAGATAAATTGATTACTGATCAAAAAAATCAAAAAGATTAAGGCGAAAGCTAAAATTGTTCTTTTTTCCAAAATTTACCTCTTATGGTAAGGGATCGTATCCACCGGGATGAAACGGGTGACATCGAAGTATCCTTAATATTGAAAGTTTGAATGCTTTTAAAAAGTTGTATTTTTGAAAGGCTTGGTATGAATATTCGCTACAAGTAGGGGTAAATCTACAAGAGGGAGGTAAAACAGGAGATATAATCTTCCTGTAAAAAGTGATAATCACCAAAAATGTCTTATTTAAGATTCTCATTTGATGCGATAGTTTTAATTATTTTTTGCAAATCTAAATTTATTTCCGTCCAAGAAGCATTGTTTATTGCTTTTTTTGTGATAATCAATGCTTTTCTGTCTAAGGGAAGATTTTTTTTGTTCTCTCGAAAAAAGGCACGTATTCTACGTTTGGCTAAATTTCGCACTACAGCATTTCCAACTTTTTTGCTTACAACAATGCCCAGAGAGAAATCTCTATCAATTTTATTTTCCTGATAAAGAACTATAAAAAATTTCCCAATAATTCTCTGATGTTCAGTATAAATTTCATTAAATTCCCATTTTTTTTTAATTATGAGCATTCACTACTTACAGTAAGTCTGGAACGTCCTTTTGCTCTACGGCGAGCCAATACTTTTCTACCGGAAGCTGTAGCCATACGTGTGCGAAAACCGTGTTTATTACGACGTTTTCTATTGTGTGGTTGGTATGTTCGTTTCATTTTTTATCTCCTATATTTAAAAATATTAATTTACTATCTTAACCTACTACAATATCAATAAGTTACAAAGCTGTGCTAAGTTCTATTCAGCTTTTTTAGTGTCAAGTATTATTTGTGTCGACTCTTTTAGAAACTATGCATTTTTTTAGTTATATTTTTTTAAGTTGTTATTTTTAAATTAGTTAATTTGAACAGTCTCTCTATGTGGTTATTCGTAAGGTAATTATAGATGTTCGCAGATGAATTGATACTTGTAAATTTTCATTTTAATACTATTTTATTATAAATATAGATTTAAA
>JAIORE010000342.1 GCA_021108315.1 Candidatus Cloacimonadota bacterium | reverse complement strand
AGAATTACTTCGTAAAGAATTATATTATTCTAACCCCAAAATCCGTTATAAACAGTAAAAATACTGAGAAGCAACATTGGAAGTCATAATTATTACTGTATTTTTAAAATCAACAGTTCTTCCTTTTCCATCTGTTAAGCGACCATCATCAAGAATTTGTAATAAAATATTAAAAACATCGTGATGTGCTTTTTCGATCTCATCAAAAAGAATGACGCTATAAGGCTTTCTACGAACGGCTTCAGATAAAAAACCACCTTGTTCATAACCGACATAACCAGGGGGAGCACCAACTAATCTGGAAACCGAATGCTTTTCCATAAATTCGCTCATATCAATACGGATCATTGATTTTTCAGAGTTGAACAGAAATTCAGCGAGTGTTTTTGCAAGTTCAGTTTTACCAACACCTGTTGGACCCATAAATAAAAATGAACCAATAGGACGACTTTCATCCGATAGGCCACTACAAGACCTTCGAATTGCGTTTGAAACAGCTTCGATTCCTTCCTTTTGTCCAATTACTCGCTTAGAAAGCACATTTTCCATTTGAACAAGTTTCTAAAGCTCGCTTTGCATTAGTTTTGATACAGGAATACTTGTCCATTTTGCTACGATTTCAGAAATCATTTCATCATCAATATGTTCTTTAAGAAGCTGTTGATCATTCGGAATTGATGTGAGCTCATTCTTCAATTCCTTCAATTCCTTTTGTTTTGAGATCAAGCTTCCATATTTTAATTCTGATACTTTTGCTAAATCACCTTTCCTTTCTGCAATATCAGCTTCTGCTTTGACTTTATCAATTTCTTCTGATATTTCACTGATTTTTTTGAGAAGATTTTTCTCAAATTTCCAATTAATTTTCAAACGAGATTGATCTTGCTTCAAAATTTCCATCTCTTCCGATATTATTCTAAGACGATTTTTACTAGATTCATCTTTCTCTTTTTTCAATGAAAGTTTCTCAATTTCAAGTTGTCTAAGTTTTCTTTCCGTTTCGTCGAGTTCCAAAGGCATGGAATTTATTTGCATTCTCAAGCTGGCGCAGGCTTCGTCAACAAGGTCAATAGCTTTATCGGGAAGAAATCTATCGGAAATATATCTTTCTGAAAGAACAGCGGCAGCTACAAGTGCGTTATCAGTGATTTGTACACCATGATGAACTTCATATTTCTCTTTTAATCCACGCAAAATTGATATTGTATCTTTCACATCGGGTTCATTGATCAAAACAGGCTGGAAACGACGTTCCAAAGCAGCATCTTTTTCGATATATTTTCGGTATTCATCCAAAGTTGTAGCTCCGATGCAATGCAATGAGCCACGAGCTAAAGCCGGTTTCAGCATATTTGAAGCATCTACGGCACCTTCTGCAGCTCCTGCTCCCACAACTGTGTGTAATTCATCAATGAAAAGTATAATATTACCTTGAGCTTTTTCTACTTCCTTCAAGACACCTTTGAGTCGTTCTTCAAATTCACCTCGAAATTTAGCTCCGGCAAGTAATGATCCTATATCAAGCTCTATGACTTCTTTGTTTTTTAGATTTTCAGGAACATCCAGATCAATTATTCTTCTTGCTAAACCTTCTACAATTGCTGTTTTACCTACCCCTGGTTCACCAATGAGTACTGGATTATTTTTCCTTCTCCGGGAAAGGGTCTGAATTGTTCTTCTAATCTCATTATCTCTACCAATCACAGGATCAAGTTTACCTAATTTCGCTAATTTTGTAAGATTACGAGCATATTTTTCCAGAGCTTGATATTTCACTTCTGGATTTTGATCTGTAACTTTTTGATTACCACGTAGCTCCTGTAATACTTTTAGAATTGTTTGCTTATTAATCGCGAATTTTTTTAGTATTGATTTGTATTTACTTTTAATTGCAATTGCAAGTAACAGATGTTCAACGCTCACAAAATCATCTTGAAGATTGTATGATTCTTTCTCAGCTTGGTTTAATACTTCATTCAATTCAGTTGAGATTGAGGTTCGATATATTCCTTGTATTCTTGGGAATTTTTCAAATTCTTTTTGTATTTCGCTTTTTAATTCTTCGAGACTTACATCATTTTTTTTTAAGATAGAAACTACAAAACTATTTTCGTCAGAAATTAGAGCTGAAAGCAAATGTAAAGAATTCATCTCCTGAGTTTTATTTTCTTCTGATATCCGATGTGCTTTCTCCAAAGCTTCTTGAGATTTAACTGTTAATTTATTCAAATTCATCATTACCTCCAATTTTCTTCTTTTTCTTGAAAACAGAAATTTTTTAAAACTGAGTTTTCATGTTCTTAAACAATAATATAAAATAAGCGATAAAATAGGGATGTCAAAATATTATTAGCACTCTTGCCCGTAGTCTGCCAAGTTTTGTAATATCGTAATCAATACAATTTTTCATTGACTTGTAAAGTTATCAAAAAATTCTATAAACAATAAAATTAAAAAGGTAAGTAAATGAAAAAAATAATATTAATTATAGCTACAATAAGTATCTTTACTGGTTGTTCAATAATGAATCTATTAAAAAAAAATCATCCCCCAATATTTTCCAACGATTACTTTCCGAGTAATAAATCTGAAAAAAATTGTTATCAAAATTTAGAAATTAAATGGGAATGCGGTGATCCCGAGAACCGTCAACTCTATTTTGATCTATATTTTGGTGATAATCCGGAAGAACTGAAAATTATTAGTAAAAAAATGACAAAGCAGAATTATTCTGTATTTTTTGATCTTTATCCGGAAACAGATTATTATTATAAGATCATCGCTATTGATAAAAGGAATATTGTCGAAAGCCCTTTGATCCAATTCTCAACAAATTTTTATAATCCCGAATGGTGGGAAAAACAAGATAAAAAAAATATTTATTACTACGGAGTAGCTCTGCATGAAATCCAAAGATTCTCTCATACATTAGCTTCTGAAAATGCCAAAAAGTATAAATATAGTTTTTTGAAACCTCAGATAACTAAGCAAATGGATGAATTGCTTTATGAAGCACATGTGATTGATACATTGGCTTTAAAAATGGCTCAGCAGGTTATGGAATTGATGGCAAATGATGATTATTCAAAAGCTGAAATGGATATCCAAGAAACAATGGTTACAAAATTAGAATATTATCGAACTTATACAAGATATGGAATACCAAGAAGAACATGGAATACAAAACTTTACCGATTGATCAAGAGTGCTTTACCATTATATAATGAAATCAAATTTTCCCAAAAATTCCGCAAATTTGAAGCGAAATATAAGAATTGAAAATTTCATATTTAATATTTTATATTGATGGAACATTTCTATTTGATAAAGTAGTATTTCTTATTAAGAAGTGAATTTCTCGGTACTCTTTGCCTGCCACGTAAGGAAGAATGACTGTATCTGGGTGATTTCTGTGGTTACTATTCTTTTAATATCTATATCTACTTAGTTAGTTGTTAAACGTTTTTTGTTAATCCGAGTTAGTATCTTATTTCTAATATTTTTGTATTTTTTGGCAAAAAAATCCAAAATTAAATATCAGAATTCTAAAATTACTTGTTTGGAATTTGAATATTTCTTAAATTGGAATTTATTTGTATTTTGTTTTTTGAAATTTGTATTTTCCAGTTTATCTGGGTTAGGTATTAGTGCATGAAAAAAAATGCGGGTTTTATTATATTTTGTTTGCTTTTGAATATTTTAATAGCACAAAATATTAGCTCAAATAGTGAATCTTCTCAAAAAAGTATTGTTCAATTAGTTCGGAAAGATTCTCTTAATGAAATTTTTCATATATTTGATAATGATATATTTATTGGAGATTTGCTACCGGATGGTGAAATTTCATGGAATAGAGATGCCGGAGATATGAATCTGGATATTGAAAACAATTACAATCTCTCAGTAATACAATTGGAAATAAAAGCAAATTGTATTTATACAATTGAGTTATTTGAAAATAGATATTTGAAAAAAACATCAATATTAACTCCAAAAATGGTAAAAAAAGAAAAAAAAATATTTGTATTGTACTTTCTTATTGTAGTTTTATTTGGATTAATAATATTTCAGATATTAAGGATTTATAGGAGAAAAAATCTATTTAACAAAGCCGTAACACATTATGAAAGAGGAGATTATGAAAAAGTTATTAGGATTTTAGGGAATATCAGGAAGAATCACGATTTAGAATATTGGATACTTTTAGAAAAATCTTATTTAAAAATTGATGATATTGAAAATGCAGATAAATGCGAATCAATAATCAATGAATTATCAAAAACAATAGTAAAGACCCCTGAAATTCATAAAGAATTACCAGATTGGCATACTATAAGCAAATTATTAAAAAAAGAAATTCCTGAATTAGAGAGTATAAACTTTGTAAAGCGTTTAAAAAAAGGATTTTCAGGTTCAAGTGTGTTTCTCGTTGAACTTATTCTAAAAAAATCTTCTTTATCAACTTTTGCAGTTATGAAACAACCTAATATGCAAGATGAAGAAAAAGCTGTCAACGAACTTATGCGAGAAAATGCTGGGTATAAAACCATGAAAAAATGGTGGATAAATCAAACAGAAAAACATTTTCCGAATCAACTGTTTTTGTTATCGGAAGAAAAAGATAAGCCATTGATTTTATTCAGTACTTTTGCTGATGAAAAGAATACTAAAGCTGTTAAAACGCTTTTACAGGCTTTGCGAGAGGATTTCTTTTCAAATATAACAATTCTTTCAAAACTTGGAAAATTTTATCAAGAACGTTATCAAAACCTTGGATCGTCGCATAAAATTTTTGCTACAGCTTATGAACATTTGAGAGTAAATCTAAATTGGAAATTGCAGGAAATACTTGGTTTTCAATGGGAAGATTTTCAGATATTTCCTTCTAAAAAATTTATCAATATTAATGGGAAATTGTATCCCAATATTATCTATTTTATGAAAAAAAATGATGATAATTGGAATGAGGAAGGATTTAATTTAACGCATTATTATTTACATGGAGATTTAAATCCAGAGAATGTTCTCATAAATTCCCAAAATGATTTTGTTCTGATAGATTTTGAAAAATCCGGCAAAAGAACTTTTTTTTATGATTTGGCATTTCTTTCTTCTTGGTTTTTACAGTATTTCATAGTAGAAAATAAGCTAAAAAATGAAACTGAAAACTCGTTTGAGGATTTGGAAAGAATTTATACCCGCGAAAATTATAATACACCATCCTCTGATTATGCAAATTTCCAGTTAATAATTGAAAATCTTTTCTTTTTTCGCAAAGATTTCGAGCAAAATGAGAGGAAAGATTTTTATCTTAGCTTAATTTCAGCACTATTATTAAGAAGTTTTTATGAATTTCGAGATGCTAGCAGAATCAGCAAGAAAAAATCTAAGAAACAACGTATAAATGGGATCAAATTATATGCATTAGCTTGCATTATATTAGGTAAAACAGATTTTATAAAATTTAAAAAAATCAGAACACAAGATGCTTTTGATCTTCCGTAAATTTAAAGAGGTTTATAAAAAATGAAAAAGAATAGAACAAATATGATTATTAATTTTTTAAATGAACAGCCGGCTAAAATATTATACTGCGATCCAAATTGTACAGAATCAAGAAATATCAAAAGTGAGTCGTTGGTTATCGAAAGAGAAAATCTGATTATTAAATTGCAATCCTATCTCTGGGATATTATTATCTTTGATATTTTTGAAAAAGATGATATTAATATATTTAAAATTTATAAGGAAAAACATCCTCGAACCAAATTAGTATTTTTCTCAGAAAAGGAGGATTTTAACATAATTTTATCAGCATATCAAATCAATATTGATTTATATTTACCAAAATTAGGGATAAATATTAATTATTTTAGGTGTGCTATAGAACTTTTGCAAGAGGATTATTCGCGTATTATTATTTCCAAAAATTCCCAATTGCAACAAATGTATGAATTTTTAAGATTCTATGCCACTAAAATTCGTTCTGATATTCTTATAACAGGAGAAAATGGAACAGGAAAAGGAATCATAGCAAAAGCAATTTCAATAATTGGATACATGAATAAACCTTTTGTTGTTCAAAACTGTGCTGGAATTCCCGATACGCTTTTTGAAAGCGAAATGTTTGGATATGAACAAGGAGCATTTACAGGTGCGTCAATAAAAGGAAAGATCGGTGTTATCGAAAAAGCAGATCAAGGATTATTATTTTTAGATGAAATTGGTGAATTACCGATGAATCAACAAGCAAAATTGCTTAGAGCAATCCAACGTAAAGTGATTCTGAGAGTAGGATCTTCACAGGAAAAGAAAGTCAACGTTAGGTTTATTTTTGCCACAAATAAAAAACTTTATGAGGAAGTTCAGCAAAAAAACTTTCGAGAGGATTTTTTTTATAGGATAAAAGGTGCAGAAATTGATATACCTCCATTACGAGAGACGAAAGATGATATCGAAATAATGATAGCTGTTTTTACTGCAAGATTTATAAAAGAACAGAGTTTTCGGCAGGATTTTTCGGAAATAATCTTAAATAAAAAATCATTGGAATATTTAAAAGAATACAATTTTCCAGGTAATATGCGTGAATTACAAAAAATTGTGTATCAGTCTTTGATTAGCATGCTAATAAATAATTCTAACGAGTTAACATTGATTTCACCAGTTCAGATAATTGATAATAAACTGGAAAAACCTGATTCAGAAGTGGAAACTTTTTGGCAAATTATCGAATTATTAGAGAATAATCTCATCAAATATCGTGGACTAACAGATATTTTTAAAAAACCAATTTTAGATCATTTACGAACAAAGTACAATGATAACCGTAAAAAAATAGCCAGTATTTTAGGATTTCAAGATAAACAAACTTTAGCAAATGAGATTTATCGGATAAATAAAAAGAAATTTCCACAGGTTAATATAGACTGAAAAAAAACTAAATAACAATTGATGAAGGATAGATAAAAAAATATATATGCTTTAATATTCTACATTTTTTATTGACAATGAAAGAATTTATAGAAATTTGTATGATGTTTTCAAATGAATAAATCACAAAAAAAAGGAATTTAATTATGAATAGAGAAAAACATCTTTTTACCTCAGAATCGGTTACAGAAGGTCATCCGGATAAAATGGCAGATCAGATTTCCGATGCAATATTAGACGAAATTATAAAAAATGATCCGGATGCTAGAGTCGCTTGTGAAACATTTTTAACAACCGGAATGGCAATAATAGCCGGTGAAATCACTACAAATTGTTATGTAGATATACCGGGTATTGTAAGAAAAACAATAAAAAAAATAGGTTATACAAATGTTGATTTTGGAATTTGTTACAAAACCTGTGCTGTCTTGACTTCGATTGATAGACAATCGAATGATATAAAAATGGGAGTAGACAGTTCGGAAAATCATATTCAAGGAGCTGGAGATCAAGGTATGATGTTTGGCTATGCTTGTTCAGAAACAAAAGAATATATGCCTTTAGCAATTTCATTAGCTCATAAACTTGCTCAAAAACTTGCTGAGGTTCGCAAATCAAATCTTATTAAATATTTAAGACCGGATGGAAAAACTCAAGTAACTATCGAATACGTTAATCAAAAGCTGGTACGAGTGGATGCTATAGTTGTTTCAACTCAGCACAATCCTGAAATTGAATTGGAACAGATTAAAAAAGATGTAATTGAAAAAGTAATAATTCCAACAATACCAAAAAATCTAATTGATGAAAATACTAAATACCATATTAATCCCACCGGAAGATTCGTACTTGGCGGTCCACAAGCAGATACCGGACTTACCGGAAGAAAAATCATCGTTGATACTTACGGTGGGAAAGGACGACATGGTGGCGGTGCATTTTCAGGAAAAGATCCATCCAAAGTAGATAGAAGTGCATCATATATGGCTCGATATATTGCCAAAAATATTGTAGCCAGTGGAATTGCTAAAGAATGCGAAGTCCAGCTTGCTTATGCTATTGGAGAAGCAAATCCTGTTTCAGTGATGATAGAAACTTTCAATACTTCCAAAATTTCTGAAAATTTAATAGTAAAAATTGTGAGAAATATATTTGATCTTACACCTTCAGGGATTATTGAGAAATTAGATTTAAAAAAACCTATTTATGAAAAGACAGCTTCTTACGGACATTTCGGAAGAGAAATTGATGGTTTTAATTGGGAAAAATTAGATAAAGTTAATGAAATCTTAAGTGAATTAAAAAAAATAGTTAACTCAAAAAAACATATATAAGGAGAATTCATGGCAAAAAATTTGTATATAGCCGCCACAGCAAAAGATGTTGGAAAATCTACAGTTTCCTTTGCTTTATTAAATTACCTCATTACAAGAAACAAAAAAGTCAGTTTTATGAAACCAGTGGGACAACGCTGGCTGGATTCACCTTGGGGAAAAGTTGAAGAAGATGTAATATTGATGAAAAAAGTATTTCAGTTTCAGGAAGCAGCAACAGAAATGAATCCGGTAGTAATTCGTCGAGGTTTTACTGAAGAATATCTTAGTTCAGAAAAAAAAACTGACCTTAGTACAACTATTTCAGATGCTTATTGTAAAGTTTCTCAGGATAAAGATTATGTGATTATTGAAGGAACTGGTCATGCCGGAGTTGGATCTGTGATAGATCAATCTAATGCAGATGTAGCTTCTCTTTTGGATGCAAAAGTAGTGCTTTTGGCAAAAGGTGGAATCGGAAGTACGATAGATGAATTGGAATTGAATTATAAATTTTTTAAAAGCAAAAATGCTGATGTTATCGGAATTATCTTAAATAAAGTATTACTATCCAAAAAAGAAAAAGTTGAACGAGCAATTAAGAGTTATTGTAAATCAAGAAACTTAGAGCTTTTTGGACTAATTCCATTTTCACCAACTTTAAGAAATCCAACTTTAGGACAGATTATTGAGGAACTAAAACCAACAATTATCAAGGAAACCGATGAAAGAAATCTCGTTGTAGATGATTTTCTGGTTGTGGCTTCAACTGTTAATGAGTTTGTAAACTATTTTAAATCTATCAAAGGTAACCAGCTTCTAATAATGCCAACTACAAGGATGGACATTACTTTTTCTATTCCATTACTAAAATCTGTTATGGATATGGCTGATAAACGAGTTTTCACTATCTTATTTTCTGGATTACGCCCACCTTCTCAAACAATTATAAAATCTCTCGAAGGTGAACATATTAACATTTTATGGAGAAAAGGTGATACTTTTACTTTGATTTCGAAATTAGCACAGATTTCCATAAAAACAAGAAGTGAAAATAGTAGTAAAATTGATGAAATTAAACATCTCGTTAATGATAATATTAATTTTGATAGTTTATTTTCGACCCTTTAAAGGTCTGCTTTGGATTCAAAATGTAAGAAATCCAGTTGAATAAGATAATCAACAGTTTCTACACTGACAAAGATTTAAATGAAGTAGGAAATGTAAGATAATAATAAAATCCCGAATCGTATTTATATAACTGATTCGGGATTTTTGTCTAATAATATTGAAAATATCTTAACTTAGATTAAAATATCTCGTTAATAATATCTAACAATTTCTGTGGATCAATAGGTTTTTCTACATAAAAATCTGGTGGATCACCGACTAAATCTCCAACTTCATCTTTCGAGAAGCGTTTTCCTAATTTTTCACCAACACCTGTAAGCATAATTACCGGAATTTCTCTCAATTCTGGTACTTGCTTTAATTCCCATAAAGTAACAAAACCATCTTGTTTAGGCATTTGCACATCGAGAATTATCAAATCCGGTTGAATTTCTTTTGCTTTGATAACACCAACATCTCCGTCATTTGCAGTTACAATTTCATAATTTTCATCCTCTACAATACTTGTGATAAACTCTAAACTATCTTGTTCATCATCAATGGCTAAAATAATTTTTTTACTCATAATTACTCCTATTTAAGTTATTTTTCAATTTTTTCTATTGGAAGTTTGATAATAATTGCTGTTCCTTTATTTATTTTTGATAGTGCCTTTATTGTTCCTTTATGTTCATTAATAATTTTTTTTGTTACAGGTAATCCTAATCCAGTTCCTTTTGAACCTTTTGTGCTAAAAAATTTGGTAAATAGTTTTTTTAGATGTTCTTCATGGATTCCACAACCATTATCTTTAATTTCAATTTTTATCCAATTTTTTTTCTCCTTTCGGGTGCTTATTGTAAGGCGTGCATTTTCTCTGCCTTCAAGAGCATCAAGACCATTAGTTACTAGGTTTAAAATACTGCGGAATATTCCTTTGTAATCAGCACTTATTTCCTTGATCTTGTCATCAAAATTTGTAACTATTTCAATATTATCACCTTTCGCTCTTTCTTCTACTAATTCAATAATTTCATTTATCAAATCATTGATGTTTACATTTTCATATTCCGGTTCGCGATCTTTTGAATAAGCTAACATACTCAGGGTTAAATCGGAAATCTTGTCTATATTTTTTTTTACCATATTCCAACCCGTATTTAACTTGGGGTTTTCAACTTTTCCAATCTGTTTATTGATAATGTAAGCTCCACCACTTAAACCATTTACAATATTTTTTATGAAATGAGCCAAGCCTGCTACAGTTTCGCCCATACTGGCTAATCTTTCAGCTCGAATTTTTTCTTCAACGATTCTTTGCCGTTCTAAAGTTATGGAAACTTGGGAAGCAATTATCTCCAAAAATTCCAGATCCGATTTTCTAAAAAAAGAGTTCTTTTTATTTACTAATTCAATAACCCCAATTATTTTATCTTTTATCTTGAGAGGAACTGCTAATAGATTATGAGTCACAAATTTGGATTTTTTATCTACTTTATTAGAGAAAAACTTACTTTTCTGGGGATGATTTTCTACATAAGAAACACCGCTTTCAAAAACATAACCGCAAACACCTTCACCTCGTGGCATTCTAATTGTTTTGAGTACATCTTTTTTCTCTCCGGTGGCAATATAAAAATAGAGCATTCCGGTATCTGAATCTTCAAGAAAAATAGCTGTTCCCATTACATCGAACAGACCTTCTGTTTCTTTCAATATAATGTTTAATAGCTCATTAAAATCGTGCGTTTGATTCATTACAGTGTTAAAATGCACAATTTTTTGTAATTTTTCAATCTTTGAAGTACTCATTAATCACCTGATTTCCTTTTTGTTTTTTATTTATTATGCATACATATTTGTCAAACAAAATAAAGAAAAATATATTTAATATTAGAACAATTGCATTAAATAAGCCAAATTTATATTAATTTTTCAAAAATTAATCAAATTAAAATAAGGAATTATCTTGATTTTTTTTAAAACAGTTTAATTTCTTTTAAAGAGTATAAAAAAATGTGAAAATATAGATTTTATTTAGTTAGGATAAAAATGATAAAAATTTGGAATAATTATTGCATATTTTAATTAATTCAGAATTATTATAAGGAGCTCGTAATGAAAAAAATATATTTTATGTTTTTAATATCTTTTACATTTTTATTTGCCAATACAAATATGGAAATAATTGAAAACTCTTCTTCAACTTTACAACTCAAATTTGATCTTCCCGAAACAAATATTATCCCGAAAAGACTGCCATCCTCCTCAAATTATTCTCAAATAGAATTCAATGATGCTTCTCTTCTCCCTTTAGGTTTTCCTGATATTCCCGCATTGGCATATTGGATTATGTTACCCGGAGAAAATGAACCAAACATCTCTATAAATATTGGAAAAGAAATAGTTATTGAAGACGTAAATATTCCACCTGTTCAACCGCTCAATATAGACTTGATTGGCGAAAAGGATATTCCTTTTCAGAATTACTCATCCGATTTTGATAATGATCAAAACTTTCCAGAATCTTTTTATCAAATTGAACCGATAAAACATATTAGAGGATATTATGCGACAATACTATGGATTTTTCCATACAAATATAATGTTGTTCAAAAGCGATTAACCTATTATCCTGATATTGAAGTAAAAATAAATTTTAGAGATCAAATTAAAAATATTCCGAAAAATATAAAAAGTACTAATTTTGAAAATATGTTACGGAATCTCACTTTAAATGGTGATGAGATGTTAAATTCTCAAACATTTACACCTTCAAAGAATAGAAATACAGACCGAACTTCAGGTTGTGAACTACTGATTATTTCGGATTCGATGTTTACACCAGCGATAGAAAATCTAGCAAATTGGAAAAAGCAAAGGGGAATTTCAACAGAATATTATTTCACAGATGAAATCGGAAATACAAACCAAGCAATAAAGAATTTTATCTATAATGCCTATAATAATTGGTTTTATGCTCCTGAATATATTTTATTTTTTGGTGATTCAGATATAATTCCAACTTGGTACATAAATATCCACCCTTACACAGATGGAGGTCAGGGAAGAACGGCATCCGATCTCTATTATGTAGATATGGATTTCCCTTATGATCTTGTTGGAGATATTTTCTCAGGTCGAATTTCTGTAGAAACTCTGGCGGAAGCAAATAATATTGTAGATAATATCATATCTTATGAACAAAATCCACCTGAAGCGAGTAGTTTTTACTCAAATGCAATTATTGCAGCAGCTTTTCAAGATGGTTCTTCTGATTATGCTCCGGACGGTTATGCTGATAGGCGTTTTGCCAAAACAGGTGAAGATGTAAGAAATTATCTTTACAATAACAATTATGAGCCTGAGCGAATTTATACTACATACAACGCTTATGATAATTCAACAGTTTATCCTACTTATTGGAATAATCAGAGTTGGGCGGTTTTTGAGAATGATACAGCTGGTGAGGAATTACCTGAATTTCTGCAAAGACCGACATTTGCTTGGAATGGAGATTCTTATGATGTAACCAATGCTTTAAATTCCGGATCATTCTTTCTTTTACACAGAGATCACGGTGGACGCTCCGGTTGGGGAGAACCTGATTTTAATATTCCGGAAGTAGATGATCTGGAAAATGGTGAATTTCAGCCGATAGTTTGGTCAATAAACTGCAACACAGGCTGGTATGATAATGAAACCGATGATGAATCTTGCAATACCTCAACTTCCAGTGAATGCTTTACAGAGCATTGGCAGAGAAATCTATCTGGAGGAAGTTGTGGAATGATTGCTTCATCAAGAGTTAGTTATTCCGGAATTAATGATCGCTTAGTTTGGGGATGGATGGATGCCATATTTCCTGATTTTACAACAACAAACAATGATCCCTATGGAGATGATTCTGCAATTCCTGAAATGGGAGCAGTTTTGGATTATGGCAAATTATACTTAATGGCAAAATATCCAGATGACGAAATACGCAGAACTGCTTTGGAAGAGTTTCATTGGTTTGGAGATCCAACAATGCGAATGTGGATAAATCAACCTATGGAATTGAGCGTTAATTTCAATGAAGATATTATGATTGGTAGTACAAATATAGATATTTATTGTGATGTTGAAAATGCTGTAGTTACTCTTATCTCCGATAATGAAATTGTTGCTTCTGATCAGATTCAAGGTGGGATTTGCTCACTTATTTTTGATCCGATTGTGAATTCAGAAAACCTTTTTATCACAGTTAATGCAGATAATTACCAACATTTTTCACAAGAGGTGAATTTAATCTCTCCTCAGGAAGCTTATTTGACTACTCAGTTGATATTTAACGATGAGAATGGTAACAATAATGGATTACCTGATTTTGACGAAAATATATCTTTTGAGTTATCTATAGAAAACATTGGGAACGAAACTGCTGAAACAATTACGATTTCAGTTTCAAGTACAAGTGAATTCATCTCTTTAGACAATAATATATTTGAGCTTGCTAGTATTGAAGGACAGACAATTTACTCATTTGATGAGATGATTTTTGTTGAAATTAGTGATGCTACTCCAGATCAAGAGGAAATTCAATTAGTTATTGAAATAGTATCATCGGAAAACGAATGGAATTATGAGCATTTTTTTACGGTTAATTCTCCAGTTTTTGAAATTATGCAATATACAATAAATGATGTAACCAGTAATAATAATGGAGTATTGGACCCGGGAGAAACTGTTGAATTTCAAGTTGAAATTGGAAATATTGGTCATACAGAATCTTTAAGTGGATCATTGTTTCTAATATCTCAGAATACGAACATTTTCATCGAAAATGAATATCTTAGTTTTGAAGCTATTTTTCCTGAAACAACTGCTTTGGTAATTTTTACAATCACTGCCAACAATGATATTGAAGAAGGAGATACAGCTCTACTTTCGTTATTATTGAATTCCGGTTCAACAAATATTCAAAATGATATTGAGCTAATTATTGGGTTAGTACTCGAGAATTTTGAAACAGGAGATTTTTCATTATTTCCTTGGGAATCCGAAGGTAATGCACCTTGGACAATATCCCAAGCAGCTTATGAAGGAAATTTTTCAGCACGAACTGGTGAGATTGGTTCATGGAGTAGTACAAGTTTATTAATCGAATTTGAAACTTCTCAAGAAGGAATAATGAAATTCATGAAAAAAGTTTCTTCAGAAGAAAACTATGACTATTTCAAATTTTTTATTGATGGAGTTTTGCAAAATCAATGGAGTGGAGAAATTGATTGGTCAGAAGAAAATTATTTTATTTTAGCAGGTAGTCATATTTTGGAATGGAGATATGAAAAAGATGGTGCGGTAGAAGATGGAGATGATGCAGCTTGGCTGGACTATGTGATCTTCCCCACTTTTTTCACAATTGTTCATTCGCATCTTTCGGTAAATCCTGATCACATTAATATCGAGTTAGCTCAAAACCAAAATACAACAGAAATTTTAGAAATTTCCAATAATGGTGGGAGAACTTTATCTTACTCAGTTTTTGTGGCTTCACCTGAGAATAATAGAGATATTTCAGGTTCCAATATTTCTTGTGCTACAACAAGTTATGAACCTGGTTGTGGAGCTGGACTTCTATTCCAAGTCTTTAACAATGGTGATGACGAAAATATTAAAAAAGTTATTTTTCATTTTCCAAATGAGATATTTGTTAATGCTACTACAAATTTTGTAGGTGGATCTGAGGGAATTCTCATCCCACAATATTTACAAGGCAGTGGAATTTCTATCACTTGGGAAAATCCAAATGGAAATGGTGTGATTTTACCCGGAGAATCTGCTTTAGCAGTTGTTAGTGTAGATTTTGATGCTCTATCAACTGAGAATCTAATTATGAATTATGAGATAATCGGCGATAATTCCGGTAGCACCCCTCATTATATTGAAGATGAAATTACTTTTGAGAATAATGGTGAACCACTGAACTGGATTCAAATTTCACAGAATTCAGGAGAAGTGGAAGCTGGTGAGACAGATGAAATAGAGCTTTTTTTTGACAGTTCCAATATTATCTTCGGAAATTATAATTGTGAATTGATTGTTCACGATTTTTTGGAAAGTATCATTTCAATTCCAGTGAATCTAACTGTTTCTTCTTCTGAAAATGGTACTGGTACAATTGCATATATTACTGAATTGATCGGTAATTATCCAAATCCATTTAATCCTGAAACTACAATTAATTTTACTTTAAAAGATAATTCTGAAAATGTTAAAATATCTATTTATAATATTAAAGGACAATTGGTTAAAACACTATTAGATAAAGAACTACCGATAGGAAAACATTCTGTGATTTGGGATGGAACAGATTCTATGCAAAGGAAAACCACATCAGGAATTTATTTTTATAAAATGATTGCAGATGATTATCAGGAAATTCAAAAAATGATTCTTTTGAAGTAAAGTAAAACAATTTTCCAAAATTGCATATTCAACATTGGAATGTTGATTTACCCACATATTCCTTCCGAAGCTTTTCTTTCACTTTTTCTAATATATGAAGATTCGGAAGATTCTATATTTTGAAAGCGATTATATCGTTTAACATTAACATGGTTAATGTATTTTAAAATTTGCAAAAATATTGAATAAAAAAAGTTCGTATATTTATTTTGTTCGTTGCTAAAAAATCTATTTTTGTTTGCTTTGCCTATCAAATATCAATTTTTTCAGCGATCCATTTTCCTGGTTCTAAATAATCATAAAGATTTATTTGCAGTTTTAAAAGAGCATAATTTTCATCAGAAGCTGATTTCCAGAACTCTTTTATACACGGTACAAAGTTAAAAATATCTTCTTTGACTTTGCTATCACTTATAATCTCCGCAATTCCTAATCCACGGATGTAACCAATATTTTCTTTATTTTTCAATGGTAAACAGAATTCAATTTTACTATTGGACTTGACCTGTTGAATTTTTGCATCATTATTAGATGTGGCAATAAAAAAATCATTATCTTTTCTAATCAAAGTTACCGGTCTAAGCGATGGTTGATTATCTAAAGCTGTGGCGAAATATACAGGCTGCATTTTTTCAAAGTTTTCTTCAATCTTTTTTCTGATCTCATTCATTTTCCCTCCAATTTTGTTTTACAAAAACATTTTTCTACATGATCATCCACTAAACCCGCAGCTTGCATAAAAGCATAAATAATTGTAGAACCAACAAAACTAAATCCTCTCTTTTTCAAGTCTTTGCTCATTGCATCCGATTCTTTGGTTGTGGCTGGAATTTCTTCCCAATTCTGCCAGATATTAACAATTGGAGCATTATCTACAAATTTCCAGATATAATCTGAAAAAGAGCCAAATTCTTTTTGAATCGACTGATATAATTGTGCATTTTTTATGGAAGCCAGAATTTTTCTGCGATTTCTTACAATTTCTTTGTCTTGCATAAGCTTATCTATTTTATCCTCATCATATTCTGCTATTTTCAAATAATCAAAATCATCAAAGGCTTGTTTAAAATTTTCTCTTTTTTTGAGAATTGTCAGCCAGCTTAAACCAGCTTGAAATGCATCTAATAGTAAAAATTCAAATAATTTCCTATCGTCAAATAATGGTCTTCCCCATTCTTCATCGTGATATTTTCGCATAATTTCTGGTTCATTTGCCCAACTGCAACGATTCTTTTCCATAAATTATCCTCTAAAATACAAATAAATAAAATAAGCTCCATAAATGATTAAAAATATAATCGCTTGTTGTTTTTCTAATTGATACTTTTTCCCGATGAACATTGTAATAAGCAGAAATATTGTGATGAATATCAAAACGATAAAATCAATATTCAATGCTAAATCATATTTCATTGGTGATATAACAGAGCTAACACCTAACACAAGAAGCAAGTTAAACAAATTTGACCCAACAATATTTCCAATAGCCATATCAAAATGCTTTTTTTTCACAGCTACTACCGAGGTTATCAATTCAGGTAGAGAAGTTCCAAAAGCTACAACAGTCAAACCAATAAACTTTTCGCTAACATTAAATCTAAGGGCAATTTCAATAGCATTATTAACAACAAGCTGTGCTCCAAAAAATAAACCAAACATTCCAATTAGGATAAGGAATAATGATTTCAATAACTTGTAACTATGAATTTCTTCAGTGTGTTGATCTTGCCAAGTGTCCTTTAAAATAAAAAAATAAAAGACAATTAAGATAATGATAATGAAAAAGCCATCCCAACGTGATAAATTTGCTCCGGGGAAACCAAAATTATTTACAAATCCAAATATCAGAAAAGTACCGATAAGCAAAAACGGAATCTCTTTTTTTGCAGTAGCCTCTTTTACTGAGATAGAATGAATCAATCCGGCAACACCGAGAACAATAAGAATATTAAAGATATTGCTACCGAGAACATTTCCAAAGGCAATTTCCGCAGAACCTTTGAAACTCGCTACAACATTTACAATCAATTCGGGTGCTGAAGTACCAAAGGCAACAATCGTGAGACCAATTGCAATTTGAGATACTTTGAGTCTTTTGGCAAGAGATGACGCACCATCAACCAAAAAAACAGCTCCGTAGGAAAGCATTACAAATCCAATGGCTGTTAACAAAAATAATAATATCATTTAATTTTATCCTTTACCCAAATTAAGACTTTTTCAGCAATTTCAATTGCTTCTTTATAGTCACTATCTTCTACAGGAAAATAATCACCTGGATACCTGCTTTCTACGGCATATTCATTTAGGATTGAGGCTTCAATAATTTCTTCCGGAACTTGAATTCCATTTTTCTTTATTATTTCAATTAAAAACATAATATTATGTGTTTTAGGAAATGAAATATCAAAATATATACACAGGGCTTTTAATGATTTTTCAACTGTTTGCTGAGCATTAAAGCATAAATCTTCTAAATATATTTCCTCAGAAGTTACTCCCAGCTTTGCTAACTGTAAATTACTAAAAGCTCGTTCAATCCAATTTTCAACTAATTTTATTTTTGTCATAAAGTATAATTCCCTTTTTAACGGCTTCTTTGTAAAAGTAATAAATATTATCAAGATTATTTTCGATATTAATTTTACTAACTAATAACAAGTCTATGGGAACTCCAATTCCAAATAGCTTTACATATAATTTTTTTAAAAATCTTCGATGATTTCCTGAAAAATCTTTTATAATCAATATATCATAATCACTTTCGTTTGATGGTGTGCCATAAGCTCTTGAACCAAATAAAAGGACTTTTTCAGGTTCGACTTCATTTACGATTATGGAAACTGCTTTTTCTAATATTTTATCCATTTTTCAACCTATTTTTTCTTCAAAACACAACATCTTATCCAAAACAAACTTGGGAACGAGAAATGAGTTTTTGTATTTTATCCGTATTTATCCGCGAAAATCAGTGGCAAAAATTCTTTCTTTTTAAAAACTAAATATCAACTAAAGGAGTTGGAGTAAACTGCTCGGAAATATAGAGGTTCAGGCTATGATTAATCATATTCAAATAGGCTTGCATCAAATCTTCAGCAAGCGAAGGAGTATTATTTTGTTCACTAAGATGAGCTAAAATTAGATTTTTCAAATTCGGATGAATCACTTGAGAAA
The DNA here is from genome assembly GCA_021108315.1 of Candidatus Cloacimonadota bacterium. Taxonomy (GTDB): domain Bacteria; phylum Cloacimonadota; class Cloacimonadia; order Cloacimonadales; family TCS61; genus JAIORE01. The sequence goes on along the minus strand of JAIORE010000342.1, from coordinate 8,691 downwards.
TCACTCCAACTGCTTGGTTATTAGAGAGATGCCCTTCCCGGCTTTTCACTCTTTGTTTCAAATTCCAAGGATAAGGACCTTTCAATAACATTTTTTCATCATGATTACTTTCGAGTATTATTGTTGTAGAATCTCTAAACTTTTCTATCATCAATCTTGAACTATAGCCCAAATCTGTAGCAACGGCGAGTTTGCTTTGATCGTCATTATCTCTTTTGAAAATAAAATTGCTTCCGTCAACCACATCGTGAGAAGAAGAGAAACTATTAACTGTTATATCATCAATTTTAAAGGAATCTCCTGAATTAAAAAAAACTGGTTCAATTGGTAACTTTCCAAGACGATAGCGGCTTACCATATACGTTTTTCTAGAAATATAAAGTGGTATTTTATATTTACGACAGATGATACCGGCACTACTCACATGATCACTATGTTCGTGGCTGATGATCAAGGCTTTGATCTTTTGTTCATTAAGATTTCTTTTATTTATAAGCTCGGAAATTTTTTTCCCGCTAAGCCCGGCATCTAATAGAATTTTTGTATTTCCCGTACGAATTAGGATACAATTTCCTTTGCTGCCACTGGCTAAAACACTCGTTTGAAACATAATCCTACTTCAAATAATAATATCTTTGGTTCAAACGATCAAACTCACTCCATTCCTGATCAGGATTTTGAGCAGCTTCTATAAGTTGTTTTACTCCAATAGTTTGAGCATCCATATTATCGGCATAATGTAAAAGAATTGCTTCAATAGTTTGAGGAAGGCGAACCGATGCTTTTTCGTATTCTCCATGATGTGCCAGAATTAGATGACGGATTTTTAGTAGATTATTTGCGGAGAAATTATTGATTAGAGCAGCTTTTTCACATACAAATTGATCGGAAAGAGCAAGATGACCAACCAAACGACCAATTGTTGAAAATTCTATTTTGGAAGTGACATCGTATTCAAATACTTTACCAATATCATGAAAAATTGCTCCAGCCATAAGAATATCACGATTTACAGGATACATATTCGCAGTAAAATCACAAATAGTTGCTACAGAAACCGTGTGTTCCAAAAGACCACCAAGATAATTATGATGCCAACTTTTAGCTGCCGGAGCACGACCAAACTTAGCATAAAACTCTTTATCTTCAAAAATATTCAAAAGCAATTGCTTGATTTGAGTATCATTAATGGAATCAATAAAACCAAACAAGCAATCTGAAAGTTTATTCATATCTTGTGATGTCGTTTCCATAAAATTTGCCAGATCATATTCCTCTTCTTGCAATAATCGAACTTTGTTCACAGTAAGCTGTAATTGAGCTTTGTAGCTAATCACTATCCCTTTTATTCGGATAACATCTCCTTCTTGAAACATTTCCGAAATCATTTTGGCTTGATTCCAAACATTTGCAGACATTGAGCCTGTTTTATCAGCTAATTTTAATCTGATATAGAAATTTTTTGCTCCTTCTCTGAGTTCTTTTTGAACTACGAGAAAATCACTAATAACTTCTTTATTTAAAAATTTGCTCAATTCTTTTATGTAAATTTTTTCATTATTCATTTTTCCACCTTTTTTATTCTTTGACACTGACTCTCACAGACAAAAACACAGACTTTTTGAAACCACGAATTAACTCGAATTATCACAAAAAAATATCTCGAAGTACATTGAGAATATAGAAATTAGTATTAATAATTCAATTTCTAAATTCTTTTCATTTCATTTATTTTTCTTCTTTTTTATCAAACATATAGAGAGTACAGTGAAATATTAAATTTTAAATTTCTCATTTAAATTACGTAAATATGATTTGTATAAATCCAACCACGACCAAGTTGAGTAATTTCCAAACGATAAACTCCCTTTCCCAGAATATCAAAATAGCCTTTTTCATCTCGTTCGGTTTTTATCTTTTTACCTGATCTTATCAAAACTACTTTCGCTATTTTTGGTAATCGGAAATAAAATTTCAAATTTTCCGAATATTCTATCTCTTCACCAAAAATTGCACTTTTTCCTTTTGAATCACTGATTCCAGCATAAAAATTATAAGGATTTCCCTGTTTATAATTTACAATGTAACTATTTCCATTTCGTAAGGCTTTCAAGATACTTTTTTGCGAAGGCGTTTCACTCGCTGAAAGTAAAACATTGGTTCGAATTGTTTTAAAAAGCATTTTATGAGTAAGAAACACCAGTTTCAATCCCATCCATTTATGCGTTATTGAGTGAGCATCTGTACTACCGATAGCAGCTTTTCTAATATTATTTTTGGCAAGATCATCCCAATAATTCAAAGTTTTTTGAAACGGTTTCCTGATAAAAAATGATGAGAAAAATACTAAAAAAACCCCATTTTTCTTAGGTGATAATTTCCCAACCCATTCTGAGACAGCATTCCAAATTTCCAATCCATGAAAGTTAGTATTTTCAGGATCTGTCCAGATATATTTCCTGAACTTATTGCAGATTCTTTTTTCAAAAGGATGTGCCGCAAAACAAGTTACTCCATTCTCGAAATAGTATTTTGAATATTTGGAAGCATCCTCACCTTTGATAATTTCCGAGTGATCAAAGACAAGAAAATGATTGTTATTACTTTTATCATTTATTTCAGAGCCGGCTATGATTAAAATATCTTTTTCATTCCGAAAATCTCTATCGTCCCTTGCTTGCATATTCAGATGATCATTCAAAGTGAAATAATCCAGTTCATTGTTGCGAGCAGCCAAAATAATCTTGGAGATTGGCACACTTGAATCATAAGAATATTCGCTATGATTGTGGACACATCCGGTAAGTTCAAAAAAATCACGTGAGAAAATACTCTTTTTTTTCATATATTTTTCTTTATTATTTTCCTTTTGCATTATCAATTTATTTTTCAAGAAAACCATGCAAGATTACATGTCAAGCTGATTTTACATTTCCATAATAACGGACAAGAATGACCATAGAGCAAATATTAAATATTAAATATTCAATTCCCGAAAAAATCCTCTTTCAATTCCTCATCAAAAACAGATTTTTCCACTCTAAAAAAGTAAAATCCATCCTCATAAGGTATCGGTTCAAAGGGAATACAAAAAGAAGCCACCAAATTGCTAATTAAATTGTTTGTGAATAGATTATAAATTGATATTTCATTTTCATTTACCAAGATAAGATATTTTTCATTTTTGTATTGCAATTCAGGATATATCTCAGAAAATTTTTTGCTTTGGAACTTATCATTAATCTTCTCGGTTTTTATCAAAAGAGTATCTTTAAGCTTAAAATAGTAGTTTTCCAAATCTTCTCTGATTTCCGATTTTTCATCTTGATAGATTAACTTTGCATCAACCTTGGGATTTTCAAAATCTATGTAACTAAATTGGGATTCATCATTAATAAATGTATTCCACTTTGTTCTTGCAAGAAGCTCATTTTCTTTTATTATCATTTCCTCTACATTGGAAGCTGAACCACTAAACTTTTGGTAAATTGTTAGATATTTTTCAATACCGATTTGTTTGATAAGAAAATAATTGTAAAGACCACACAACGGATAACTAAATGAAGCATCAACTTTGTAGAAATCTTTCTTTGTAAGCATTACAGAATAATCTAATAATTCCGATTTTGTGAGAAATACCCCAAGATCAAGAATAATCTCCGGTTCTTTTCCACCCCGACCTCCGGTTGTTACCGCAAAACCTTCTTGGAAAAAAGGATGTGTGTAAAGAGGTAATTCTCCCAATTTAAAATTTATCAACAGATGCATCAATTCGTGATAGTGAGCATTAAAAGTTGTGATAACGCTGTCAAAAGCAAGATTGTACATTCCACGAGCGTAAAAACCGGTAACTTCTTTGATCTCATCTTCATCTTTGCAAAGAATGTAATAAATTTTTTGAATTTTTAATATCTGTTTTTGTTCCTCACTAAAATTTAAGAAAGCTAACATTTTCTCAAGAAAACGCTCCATATTTTGAGTTGAGTATGAGTTAAATTGAGTCGAATCACTTATTATGAACACAAAATTATTACTTTCGATTTGCTTCCAATTTTTGGTTTGATACAAAATTGGTGAGACTAATTTTTGTTCTTTGAAAAAATACTCTCTCTTATAATCTATTTTATTCACGGAAAAAGTAATTTTAGAAAAGCCATCAACTAGCTTCTCCGAGATAATTTCATAGGTTAAATCACCTTTTATAATTTTGTCTTTGATATTTTTATCAATATCATAAGAAATCAAAAATTTATGTGAAACATCAAGATATTCTATTCCCAAGCGATTAGATATTTTCAGATCAGAAGCATTAAAAAAGTCTTCCACTTTTTCATCATCATGAATTAAGTAATGAATGAATTGCTCTGCTTTTTCTGGTGAGATTGATATTGCTTTTGAAATTGAAAGGATGAGAATTAGCAATGAGAATATTGTTTTTTTCATATCTTCTTATTTATCGTATAAATATCATTTGCTAAATATCGTGTATTTTGAAAACCTAGAATTTGGAACATCAAATTACTCGTTAATCTTGTAAATATCCATAAATTGATTATCTTGCTTATCTCTTCTATAGATATATAGATAATTATTATAAGCACCTGCTATAATTTTTAATTCTTTTCCAAAATCTACAATTCCAAGGAAGTTTCCTTTCAGATCAAAGAAATAACAGACAGCTTTTTGATATCTTCTAGCAATAGAAACAATCAGATAATCATCAATAGAAGAAAAAGAAGTTATTCTATCCTTATCGTCAATTTTGATTTGGTTTTTATCAAGATCATTTTTTTGTAACTCTTTATTTGTAGGATTATAAGAGAATATATCAAAATCAGTTTCTCTCCTATCTAAAACAAAAACATTGTTTTTCTTGATACTATATAGATAAAAATCTACCAGTTCAGAATCATCAATAAATTTTGCGTCTTTTTCTAAAATTTTTTCATCATTGATTGCGATAACATCAATATAGATTTTTTTTATGCTATTTTTGGGAAGTTGTGTATATGTATTTACTGTTATTTTGTCTTTACAAAGTAAAAAATGAGGTATTCCCAAAACATTTGGTTCTCCATATTCTAAGAAATCTCCATTGGAATCAAAATACGATATACTGAATCTTGTTACATCAAAAATGCCCAGCCATTTATCATTCTCTGAATATGAAATAGCAACTCCTAATTCAATCTCACCCGGTCCGCTACCTTTTTTGCCAAAACTCAATTCATACTCTCCGGTATTGTTATACTTCGAAATTTTACTAAAACTTGTTTCAAATGTATAAAAGCCAAAATCAGTAAAAATAAATATTGGCATATCTTCAACTTCTTCTAAGGCAATTGTAGCGGTTTTCTCGAATATTTCATCAATATGAAAAATAGTTTCTTGTTTTTTTGTACATCCGAAAATAGTTATAAATATAAAAATAGTAACAAACATTCTAAACAAATTCATTTTCATAAAATTCATAATTTCCCTTTTTTCCTTTCTCCATTCTTCCGTTTTTCTTTCACCTGGATTCTTTCGAGAAAATATAATAAATAACCGGAATAAACGTCAACACAAAAAATGTTGAGGTGATCAGACCACCGATAGTAGAAAGAGAGAGCAACCGCCAAAATTTATTTTGAGAAATATCGGATTGTAAAAGCATTGGAAGTAATCCCATAATTGTGGTGAGAGTTGTCATCAAAATTGGTCTGATTCTATCTTTGGAAGCATTGATAACTGCTAATTTTTTAGAAATCCCACTTAATCGTAAATGATTGATATGATCAACGAGAATTATAGAATTATTCACGACAATTCCGGAAAGAAGCACCAATCCGATTCTAGCATAAGAATCAAAAGTTTCGCTGGTGAAGTAGAAAATCAAGGCAACTCCGGTAAATGCCAGAGGAATAGATAGAATCACAATCAACGGATATTTAAAGGATTCATAGAGCGAACAAAGAGACATATAAACCAGAATTAAAGCAAAAATTAGAAGATAGAGCATCTGTTTTTTATCCGATTCATCATCATCATTTTTTTCTTCATCTTTGAAAGAATAACCCAAAGGCATTTGGTAAGTTTCTTTTATTTGCTCTATAAACTTTTTAGCTTTTTTATGACTTCCCCGATAATCAAAATTTATTCTACGCTGATAAAGTTTGTCTTTCCGCCTAATCTCCGAAATAATCTCTTTTTTCTCAATTTCCATTATTTCCGAAAACCGGATTTTTGCTCCTTGAGAATTTGTAATAATCAAATCTTTTAACTCTGATATACCATAATAATCTTTTTCAATATCTTTTAAAATGATCACACTTTTTTCTTCTTCATTAATCTTTATCTTAAATTGGTTTTGCATTGAACTCAAAACGGAGGATAATCTCGCTGAAACATTTAAAATATCGAGGTTATGCATCGCAAGTTTATCTCTATCGAAAATGATTAAATATTCGTATAAATTATCATTTTTCCACCAACTAAGGGCATTTGCATTAATATCCGTAACTCGTTTGGATGTTCTTTTCATATATTCAGCAAGATTTTGAGAAACTTCCTTTAATGTTTCATAATTAAATCCTGAAAGTTCTAAAGAATGATTCGAAATAGAATATCCTCCTCCACCGAAGGAAGGACCAAATCCTTGCACATAAATCGAAGAATTTCCAAAATTCACAGCATAAGCTTTTAGTTTTTCGCGAATAAAAAGCGGATAAGCAGTTTTCTTAGTCTCTTCATCAAAATCCACTCGAATTCGAGCAAAATCTTCATAAACTTTTGATTTCATAGAAATATCAAGATCATTATCAGAAATTTTCTCTTCAAACTTTTTCGCAATATAATCCACTTGATCAATATTTGAACCTACCGGTAAACTAATATAGATCGAAAGGTAACTATCATCAGGGAAACTCCAAGAGAAACCTTTATCAACTTTTTCGATAAATATCCAAGTAGAAAACGCCAAAAATCCGAGAACTACTATTAACCAAATCCAACGAAAACATAATAAAAATTGTAAAATTATCTGATAAATATCAAGAATTCTATTTTTTTTCTCAATTTTCTGAGAATCGGTCCTTAAAAATTTAAAGGCAACCAACGGAATAAATGTAAATGAGACAAAAAGCGAAGAGAGCAATGATAACACGGTAGCGTACACAAAAGGCAGATAAAACAGTTTGAGATTTCCTTGAAGAAATAGAAAGGGTGCAAAGACAATAACTGTGGTGAGCGTGGAAGCAGTAATCGGTAAAGCAACTTCTTTTACTCCGAGCAGAGATGCTGATTTTTTCTCGTATCCCAAGTTTTGAAAGCGGAAAATGTTTTCATAAACAACGATAGAATTATCCACGATCATCCCAAAACCAAGCGTAAGCCCGGCTAATGACAACATATTTAGCCCGATTTTTAAAAAATATAAACAGATTATGGTTAATCCTGCCGAAAAGAAAATCGTTAGCAGCACTAAAAAAGTTGATTGCATATGTTTTAGGAAAAGTAATAGGACTAATGAGATTATGATCAGAGCGAAAAAACCTCGTTTATAAAGAACATTCAAATCATCTAATATTTTTTCCGATTCATCACTCAATTTGACAAAAGAGATGTCTTCGGGAAAATATTCTTTCTGCTTTTTCACAATTGATTTGATTGATTTTGCCAACTTCAAAGCATTTGCAGTAGATTTTTTATCAATAGAGAAAGTTAACTGCGGATTACAATTGTATCTCAAATAACTCCGAGCCGGATAATAATCTTCTTTAATTTCAGCAATTTCGCTTAACAGAATATTTTGACCGTTTTGCAGAGGAATTTTTAGTGTTTTTATCTCTTCGATTCTTTGAAACTCATCTTCTACAGAAATTGTATAAGACAAGCCATCTTTGTCAAAATCGGAAATGGAACCATTGATTCCGTGAGCAAGTAATGTTTTCCTTAAAATATAAGTTGAAACAAGATCAGATTTGTTGGAATCAAGTAATATTTTGATTACCCGCTGTCGAGTGCCGTCAATGCTAATTCCGGAAACTCCTTCTAATGATAGAATTTTGTATTTCAAATGACGATCAATGAATTTTTCAATCTCTTCCAAGTTGTAGGGACCGGCAATTCCATAACTCAGAAAATCTTTATCTCGAAATTCACGTGGGACATATTCTCTGATTTTGGGAACAACGTTGGGAGGAAATTTATCTGAAAGAAGTTGTAGTTTTTCGTTTAATTCAAATTTTGCGAAATTTATATTTGTTTTCCGATCAAATTGGAATTTTACCTGAGCATATCCCGGATAAGATGTTGATGAAATCTCTGTAACCCCAGAAATCAACGAACCTATAGATTCAATCGGCGAGGTGATCTTGGCTTCTACTTCTTCCGGTGATACTTGCGACCAACTTGCCACCACAGACAGTTGCGGATAGCTGATATTTGGCATTAGCGAAACTGGAATATGAAGTATCGCATAAACTGAAAACACTATAATCACAAGGAAAATCATCGTCGTTGTGATTGGTTTCTCTATAGCAAATTTTGATAGAAACATATTTTATTACCGCAAACTTTTTTTTACCACGAATTCACACAAATTAGCACAAATTTCTTTGCCACGGATTTTCACGGACAAAACACGGACTTTTTTCCTGTTTATAATGGATTTTGGGGTTATTATCGGAAACCGCTTCTTGAAGCAGAAAC
>JAIORE010000389.1 GCA_021108315.1 Candidatus Cloacimonadota bacterium | reverse complement strand
AAACATATTTTTGCTGTATTGAACTGAAAAATATGTTTTGAAAAATTGTATTAATCAACAGAGTCATAATATGACTGTTTAAACGTTTAAGGAATAAAACCTACCAACAAGTTTTAGTGAAAAAAAATCTCGTAAAGACCCAGAAACACAAAGTTGTATTGACTTACAATTCAAAGTAAAATCTGAGGATAAACAATTTAATCTTTCGATTCCCTTACAAGTTGGAGAGAATGAAATTACGAATTCATACAAATTAACACTAAAAAATATTTGACAGGAAAAGAAATTCTTCGAGATTAGGGAATAGATATTTTGAGTATTGTAAAGAAATATTGGAATAATTCGTTACTAAAAATGTGTGTATATTTTAGGAAAACATAGAGCTACAAAAGCTACTATTAAGTCAAGCGTATCACAAACAATCTTGCTTGTGATACTTTCTGGCATCCATCATTTGGCATAACACTAGTTCGGAGAAAGAATAATAATGAATAAAAAAATGATAAATATAATAAGAAAAATGAAGCAAAAATATGAACCGGAAGGTTTTATTATTATCGGTATTTTCGGATCATACGCCCGAGAAGAAGAAACCGAAAAAAGCGATATTGATATTTTGTATGAAATGAAACCAAATTTTTATAACAAATATCATGGATGGGATGTTTATCCGATAATCAACAGAATTGAAAAAGAATTGGAAAGAGCTTTAGGAAAAAAAATTGATTTGGCAGATAGAAACGCTTTAAAAAAAGTAGGTAAAAAATATATTTTGCCTGAGGTGCAATATGTCTGATAGAAGCGATTTGGCAAAATTAGAATCAATTTTGGAATACATTAACGATATAAATAAAATTGTCGAAAGACACAATACAATTGAAAATGCACTTCTTGATTTTGAAGGTCAATATGCTGTACTAATGTGTATTCAACAAATCGGAGAATTGGTAAAAAAAATTGAAAACAGTGAATATCAATCGAAGATACCTGTGAAAAATATTGTAGGATTTCGTAATGTTATTACTCATAACTATAGTGGTATTAATTTTCAGGTTACCGAAAAAATAATTTCTGAAAATATTCCTGAATTGAAAAATACTATCGTAGAAATTTTAAAGGAAAAATCTCTTAAAGAAAATAATTAAAATGAGTTAAGGATTATTTGAATAATATTTCAAAATATTAATAAACAGCAATTGAACAATCAGTAATTAACCAATTAACTCATTATCAAAATACAAATCATAAAGGAAAAATAATGAAAAAAACAATTATCTTTTTATTGGTGTTCGCAATTGCCACAAACATAATGGCAATCGAAATTTCAGGGAATCAATCAGGAACTTGGACTTCTGCCGATAATCCATATCTAATTGTTGGAAATGTAGAGATTCCGATAGAAAATGAACTAATAATTACAGAAGGTGTGGAAATTATAGTCCAAGGAGATTTTCAAATTCTGGTATTAGGAATTTTAATAATAAATGGAACAGATGAAAATAATATCTTAATTTATGCTGAAAATGGTGAAATAAGCTGGTCTGGAATTCGCTTTGAAAACGAACTATTGCCAAGTAACCTTCATTATTGCGAAATCAAAAATGCTGAAGATGCGATAAATTCTATAAATTCCCCATTAAGCATTTTCAATAGCATGTTCCTGGATAATCAAAAGGCTATAAATATTTTTGGGTTATCTATTACAGATGATCCTGAAATATTGATTGAATCCTGTTTGGTAGAAAATTGTCAGGAAAATGGTATCTATATTTTGGAACATTCCAATATAACAATTAATAATTGTGAAATCACTCAATGTGCTTTGGATGGAGATGCACGTGGTGCTATTATGATCAGTAGTCAAGGTGATAGTTGTACTCCGATTATTTCAAATAATTTCATACACCATAATGTTTGGCAGGGAATCTCAGCTTGGGATGTCACCGGAAGTGATAATATAATTTCGATCATTTCTAATAATGAAATATCATATAATTTGAGTGGAATTTATTTCTTTTATGCTCAAGGAATAGTTCATGGTAATTTCATACATCATAATTTTGTAAGTGGTAATCCAAATTCCGGAGCAGGAATTATGATTGCCGGTAGCACCGGAAATGGAGTTTTTACGAATAACGAAATAACTGGAAATTTCACAGCTGTTTATATCACCCAAGATGCTTCAGCAAATTTTGGTTGTTTAGATAATTTTAATTTCGACGATGATGGTGAGAATACCTTTTATGATAATATTGACGAATATGGAAATACTTGGAGCATCTATAACACTTCATCACAAAATATTGAAGCAGAAAATAATACTTGGGACAGTGATAATTTTGAAATCATTGACCAAACTATTTTTGATGGTAACGATAGTTTGATTTATGGAATTGTTGATTATGACCCAATCTATGAACCTTCAGAAATCATTGAAGAAAATATCCAACCTTCAATTATTGACTGTCAATTGTCAAATTATCCGAATCCATTTAATCCTGAAACGACATTTTCTTTTGAAACCACGAATTTACCCGAATTAGCCCGAATTGAAATATTTAATTTAAAGGGTCAAAAAATACGAGCTTTGGAGTGCATTAACCATGTTAATGTAAAAGCAATAAAGTTACTTTACTCCATATACTGGGATGGAAATGACGAAACAGGGAATCAAGTTTCGTCTGGAGTTTATTTTTACAAACTAAATATTGATGGGAAAACAAAAGCTATCAGAAAGTGTTTACTTGTAAGATAGTATTACAAAGCTAATATTTGACGCAGAGCATTGGAACGAGATAGAAATATCTCAGTGTTCTCAATGGATAGACTCTTGATTTTGTTTGTTTTTTATTTTTTGTTTGTTACTAAATTATTATCAGTTTCGGGTTATCATGTTAAACATAAATAAATTATAGAAAGTAGGATAAATGAAAAACTTAATTCCAAATTTTATTTTAAAAAAGTTTGAGCAAAAAAAATATTCTGGAGAATTGGAAGCTGTTACAATGTTCATTGATATTTCCGGTTTTACAGATATGACCCATATCTTAATGAAAAACGGGAAAGAGGGAGCAGAAATTTTAACGGAAATAATAAACCAAGTTTTCACTCCCTCAATTGATGTAATTCATAAAAACGGAGGATTTATTTCAACTTTTGCAGGTGATGCTTTTACTTCAATTTTTCCGATTGAAACAACTTCAATTTTGAATGCTCTATCTGCTGCTCTCGAAATAAACAAAGCTTACAAAAAAATCGGATTACAAAAAACGAAATATGGAGAATTTCACTTAGCAGTAAAAATAGGCTTATCTGTTGGAAGGGTTGACTGGAAAATCATTCAAAATGAAAAACAAAATTCTTACTATTTCAGAGGAGAAGCCATAAATAATTGTGCATATTCTGAGCATCAATGTGGGCAAGATGAAATTATATTTGATAAGAATTTTTACCATGAAATACACAAAAAACACGAAAAAGATATTGAATTCACCCAAAAAACAACAGAATATTTTATTCTCAAAAAATTAAACAAAACTATTTCATTAAACTTATCAGAGCATTTTGAAGCGAAATCCGATTTATCAAATTCAATTCAAGAAAACTTTGTTTCCAAATCAATTGTAGATTTAAAAACAAAAGGTGAATTTAGAGAAATAATTTCATGTTTTATCTCTTTTACAGAAACTACCAATTTCGAGAAATACATTTCAAAAGTAATTACTCTAACAAATCGGTTTGGCGGATATTTCAATAAGATAGATTTTGGTGATAAGGGTGGTGTTATGCTTATTTTGTTTGGTGCACCCTCTGGAAAAGAAAAATTGTTTAGAAGAGCTTGTGATTTTGCTCTATTAATATTAAACCTTCAAGGTTCCGGAAATTTTGAAGATTTTCAAACACGTATCGGTCTCACTTTCGGCACAGAATTTGCCGGTTTTGTAGGAAGCAAGAAACGAATTGAATATACAGCCCTCGGAATGGTAGTAAATCTTTCTGCAAGATTTATGATGAAAGCCGATTGGAATGAAATCTATATTGATAGATTTATTTACAGAAATGTTAAGGATAAATATGAAATAGATAAGCTTCGTGCCAAAAATTTTAAAGGTTTTAGCGAAAAAATATCGGTTTACAAATTAATCAAAATGAACAAGATTATTCAAAAATCTTCCTATGAAGGAAAAGTGGTTGAACGCGAAAAAGAACTGCAAAAATTAACAGAATTCATTCAACCAATCTATGAAGGAAAATTCGGTGGAATCGTTTATGTAAATGGAATTGCGGGAATCGGAAAAAGCCGATTGGTCAATGAAATGAAGGAAAGAGGAAATAGGAAAGAGGAGAAAGGGAAAAGTAAAGAGGTAAAAGTTAAAAATAAAAAGGAGAAAGGGAAAAAGGAAAAAGCAAGAGAGGAAATCAATTGGTTTTATATGCCTTGTGATGAAATTCTGCGAAAAAGTTTTAATCCGATAATCCATTTTTTCAAAGAGTACTTTAAACAATCAGAAGAAAATTTAAAGGAAATAAATAGATCAAATTTTGAAAAAAAGTTGGATAATCTTATCAAAAATACAGAGAATATTGAACTGAAAAATGAATTGCTAAGAACAAAATCAATTCTCGGAGCATTATTAAATATTCGATGGGAAGAATCTCTTTATGAGCAAGTTGATGCCAAGGGGCGATATGAAAATACTCTTTTTGCTTTAAAATGCTTTATAAAAGCAGAGAGTTTACAAAAACCTGTAATAATTGAATTGGATGATGGTCATTGGATAGATTTCGATTCAAAGAAGTTTTTGGAAGTACTTACCAGAAATGTTCAAGATTTTCCATTTATTATTATTTCTACTTGCCGTTATAATGATGATGGTTCTGAATTTGGATTTAATTTCAAGGAAGTAACGGAGCAAAGAATTAACTTAGAACATTTATCAAAGACAGGTTCAAAAGCTTTAATCGAAGAGAAATTAGCACCTATTATTCCCGAAAAAACATTGGATTTAATTTCTAACAAGAGTGAAGGAAATCCTTTTTTCATAGAGCAGATAATTCTATATTTAAAAGAAAATCAATTATTTGATGAGAATTTCGATATAACTCAATCAGCAATAAATATGAAGATTCCTTCTAACATAAATGCGATAATAGTTGCTCGGATTGATCGGTTAACTATGGATCTAAAAGAGGTTATAAAAACCGCATCTGTAATTGGAAGAGAATTTGCTATTAGAATATTATCAGAAATGCTTTCAAATCAGCCATTGGAAAAACATCTTCTTGAAGGCAAAAGAGAAGCAATCTGGGACGTGTTAACAGACTTGAAATATATCTTCAAACATGGCTTGATTCGCGATGCTATATATGAAATGCAATTAAAAAAAGAATTAAGAAAACTTCATAAACTTGCAGCACAAGTTATTGAAAAATATTGTAAAAATGAAATCAAAACGTATTATCCTGATTTGGCTAACCATTATGAAAAAGCGGAAATTTGGGATAAGGCAATTGAATTTTTGGAAAAAGCAGGGAATTATGCAAAAGAAAATTATGAGAATGAAAATGCAATAGAATTTTATAACCGTTTACTCCAAATTTCGAATATTAAATTACCAATTTCCAAATGTCTTGATACTCTTCTTAAAAAAGGGCAAATCCTCCAAATTATTGGCAAATGGAAAGAAACAGAAGATATCTTTTTAAAAGCCATAAATTTATCCGAAAAAGTAGGTGATAAACATAAGATAACGAAGTGTACCAGTGCTCTTGGAAAGCAATATTATTTAAAAGGTGATTATTCAAAGTCTTTGCAGTGTTTCAAAAAGCAAATTGAAATTGGGAAAGAACTTTGCGACAATAAAATAATAGCTTCTGCTGTGGGAAATATGGGAGTTCTTTACCATGTTCAAGGAAATCTTGAAAAAGCTATGGAGAATTATGAAAAACAATTAAAAACCAGTGAAGAACTACAAGATAAACCTTCAATTTCTGTATCAATCGGCAATATGGGACTGATTTATCAAATTCAAGGAAATTATGAAAAAGCTATGGAATGCTATAATAAACGGTATAATATTAGTAAAGAAATCGGCAATGAAGTAGGAATTTCCAGTGCATATGGCAATATGGGAACAATTTATAGACTTCAAGGAAATTGTGTAAAGTCAATGAAAGTTAATGAAAAAATGCTAAGAATCTGTGAAAAACTTGGGGATAAAAGGGGAGTAGCTGTAGCTATCGGACAAATTGGGAGCATTTATAAAGAACAAGGTAATTTTGAAGAAGCAAAAAAATGTGTTTTGCAGAATTTAAAAGTTTATATGGAACTCGGAGATAAAAGAGGTATTACACAGGCACTTGAGAATATGGGAGTTGTTTATTCCATACAAGCTAAATATGAAAAAGCTATGAAATATTATGAAAAATCTTTAAAATCAAAAGAAGAACTTGGAGATAAAATTGGAATGGCACACACACTTGGCAATATTGGACAAATTTACACAGTCAGAGGAAATTATCAGAAAGCAATTGAGTGTTATAGTCGCAAATTAAAAATATCTGAAAAGTATGGTTATAAAAGGGGGATCAGCGAAACAAACCAATCTATTGGAATATTGTATGAAAATCAGGGTGATTTCGATAAAGCATTAAAATACTATGACAAAGCAATAGAAATTAATATGGAGAAAGGATTTAAACCGCAATTGTCAGAAGCTTTTTTCTCTAAAGCAAACTGTCTTTTCAAAATGCATAAATACAATGAAGCAAATGAATGTAATGAAAATTGTTATGAAATTGCCAAGAAAATTAATTTGAAAGAAAATATTTTCTTTTCTAATGTTCTCAAAGAAAAAATTAATTTCAAACTTTCTGATAATAATCAAATTAAATCTGTATGCTTAAAAAATTTGAAAACTCTTATTAATGAGCAAAAGAAGAATGAACATATCGCAATTTTGAACTATGAAATATCCCTTATGTTAAATGAACTAGAAGAAGATTTCTCGAAATATTCTGACTTAGCAATTTCTTTGTATAAAAAACTTTATAATAAAATTCAACATATTGAGTATAAAAATAAAATTGAGGAGTTGGAAAAATTGTAAAAAAATATGTCAACCATATTTAGGATTGGACACTTCACTATTCATCAACCAAAATTCATTTGACAAAAATCACTCAATTTTGAAAATTCTAAAAACACTACAGGAGCATGATTATGAAAACACTTACACTTTTTATCATTTTTATTTTATGTGTATCACTTTTTAGTTCTGTAGATGAACTACTCTTTGAAAATTGCCAAAGTATTTCTGATTGGACAATTACTACTCATTCCGGTAATACACTTTCCAATCCTTGGAGAAATACAGGTTGTGCCGGGACATTAAATAATTCATCAGGTAATTTTTTGTGGAGTGACGGTTATCAGGCTGGCTACGATGATTGGTATCAAGTAAGTGCGACAATCAATTCACCAATTATTGATTGTACTGAATATGAAAGAGTGGAACTGTCTTTTACCCATTATTATAATCAAGGAAGTTATGATGATGATGAAGGTAGAGTAAAAGTAAGTAGCCCACTCAATAGTTACTATCAATGGACTTATGCAACATATGATGCTGAAACTCCCGATGGTCAAAGTGTAAGCATGAACATCTCCGGAAGGGCTGGTGGAAGAAACAATGTTAGAGTTCATTTTTATTTTGATAGTCCGTGTTATTGGTATTTTGGATATGGTCACTGGTATATTGATAATATAAAGGTGATCGGTTATAAAATTGATGAAGAACCGGGGACTTGCCTAAATTTTGATGGTTCAAATGACTATGCACAGATAAATTCTAACGTTATTCCAGCTTCAGGAGATTTTACGGTAGAGGTATGGGCAAAGGCTAACTCAACCCAAACTGGGTATCGTGAGATTATTTCCCAAAATGCAGGAACAGGTGGTGAAGATTTTTATATTGGTCGAGCTTCAAATGGCACTATTCGAGCTGGGGATCATTGGACAAATACCGGTGTACAATTTCCTACTGATAATCAGTGGCATCATTATTGTATTGTAAAAAATTCTTCAAACACCTATTTTTATTTTGATGGTGAGTTACGAGCAACACGAGGCTTTTCTATTACAAATCCTGCCGGAACAGAATTTCGCCTTGCCAGACAATATGGTTCTCACAGTGAATATTTTCAAGGAAGTATTGATGAACTAAGAATATGGAGTGTTGCTCGCTCTGAACAACAAATTCAGGAAAAACTGCATTTGGTTTTGGATGGAGATGAAACCGGTTTAGAAGCATATTTTCAATTTCATGAAGAAACTGGCTCGATAATTCATTCCGTAACAAGTTATCTTGATGGAACATTATATAATATGGATTCATCAGATTGGATTACATCTGATCTGCCGATTGGAGGTGGATACAGCTATACCCATAATATCAGCACAACCGGGAATTATGACTTTGGTAGTACAAATGTAACAATGGATATGAATACTATCTCAGACCCTCTCACTTTTGTGGCAACCAAACTATACAATACTCCCAATCTTGTTCCAAATTATGAAAATGCCTTTAATGATAATTATTGGATTATCAATGCTTACGGAACCGGAACTTATGAAACTGATCTAAACATTGATATTGATGGTGATTTTACATCTGATGACGAAACCTATCCTGATAAGATAAAATTATTCAAGAGAGATAGTAACTCAAATGGAGATTGGCAATTTATTAATAATGCTTATGCTATTGATTCAACTTCCGAAACTGCTACTTTTGATTCCATTACAGATTTCAGTCAGTTAATTATAGAACGTGCTGATAATGAACTTGTTGCAGATACCATTTCACCGCAGGATGATGAAATTGATGTCCTAAATGATACTGATCTAATTATTACATTCAATCAGAAAACTTTTGCCGGTTCTGGAAATGTGGCAATTTATAATGCCGAAAATGATGAGTTGGTAGAATCAATTCCTGCTACATCTACATCTATTATGAATAATACTGTAACTATCTCTCTTACTAATAATTTATATTTTGAAAACGAGTTCTATATTCAGATTGATGCAGATGCTTTTCTTGATGAATTTGGAAATTATTTTAATGGTTATGATGATCAAACATCTTGGAATTTTACAACTACAATTGTTGGGTTATTTACTGATATTTCAGCTGGATTTGAAGCAGTATCAGAAGGACATTGTATTTGGGGAGATTATAACTTAGATGGATATCTTGATGCTTTGATAACTGGTAAAAACATTGATCCTTCCACAACATTGTATCAAAATAATAGCGGAACTATGATAAATTCAGGAATAGTTTTTACTGATGTATATCAAAGCTGCTTACAATGGGGTGATTTTGATGGAGACCTTGATCTTGATCTATTGATGACAGGTCTCGATTCAAGTGATCTAGCTGTAACAAAATTGTATGTCAATATTTCAGGATCATTTGCTGAACTACCAACTAATATTCCCGATATAGGCAATGGTTCTTGCGATTGGGGAGATTATGATAATGATGGTGATCTGGATATTTTGATTTCCGGATGGGATAATACAACTATTTACACAAAGATATTTGAAAATGATAATGGAACTTTTACTGATGTTTTCTCAAATCTTCCTGCTGTTTACAAAAGTTATGTAAAATTTATAGATTACGATAATGATAGTGATCTGGATGTGTTTCTTAGTGGAGAAGATTCCAGCAATTTAATTACAGATATTTTTCAAAATAATGATGGTGAATTTACTTGTATGAATTTTGGATTTACTCAATTTACCAATACAGCTTGCGATTGGGGAGATTTTGATAGTGATGGAGATTGGGATTTGATAATTGCCGGGAATATCATAGGAGGAAGTTATTCCACCAAAATTTATGAAAATGTGAATAATAGCTTCTTAGAGTATGGAATTGGTAGTATTACTGATATTCAAAATGGAGATGTAAAGTGGGGAGACTATGATAACGACGGTGACTTGGATATACTTCTTACCGGAGATTCAGGTTCTGGTTCAATATCAAATTTATATAAAAATAAGAACGGAACTTTTGCTGAAATTAATGTTGGATTAGAGGGTCTAAGTTTTAGCTCTACCCAATGGGGAGATTATGATAATGACGGTGGTCTGGATATTCTTTGTTCAGGATTAGGAAGTTCTGGAAATGTTTTTACTGTTTATCAAAATAACACTCTTCATACAAATACTCCACCAACTACACCAACCGGTTTTACTGCTGAACAATTCCGAAATGGTGATGCTTCAATTTCTTGGAATCCTGCTACAGATAACGAAACTCCGGTAGATGGTCTTTCTTATTATTTATTCATCAAAGATATGTTCACGGGAAATTATATTGTCCCTGCACATTCATTACCCTGGGATGATGTGCATCTAATTCCCGAATTCGGTAACGTAGGAAAAAACACTAGTTATATCATTAAAAACCTGCCATTCAGTTCCTTCAAATGCGGCATATATACGATAGATTCTGCTTTTCAAATTTCCCAATGTGAATATGCATATTTCTACACTGCTCCCAAACCGGATTCTCCCCAAAACTTAGTTATCACAAAAATTGGAAATGATTCTCAACTCACTTGGGATTCTGTTGATGATCCTGAATATGAAATAGATTACAATGTTTATTCTTCCCTAGATCCAAATTCAATTTTTCCAGATGAATGGATTCTGGTTGTGGAATCCATAAATGAAACAAATTATACAGATACGAATGTAGCAGGAGAAAAACTCTTTTACCGGGTAGTTTCAAATACGAAAGAGACACCGTGGAAATAAATGTTAGCAATCCATTGGATACCGATAAAAATACAAATATTTTCAGAAATATTTGACCTAATAATTTAGAATGAAATATTACAAAAAACTTAAGGAAAAATACTATGAAAAAAATTATTTTGTTGCTGTTTGTTTTATTGATTGTAACAATACATGCCAAAAATAGCGTTATTTACATCAAATGCAAACCTAATGTTCAAATATTACTTGATGATGAAATAGTAGGAAGTACAACTTCTGAAATGGGTGGACTTCTAATAAATAATGTCGTTTCAGGAAGTCATGTTCTCAAAGCAATTGAATCTGAATCAAAAATTAAAATAAAAAGTATATTTGTCGAGCCAGATAAAAAAATAGTTTTGACATTTGAATCGTTTAAACTTGAGAAAAAGATTATACATAATATTGATTTGAATAGTACTGACAACATGATATTCATACAAGGTGGAACTTTCAAGATGGGTAGTAATGATATAAATAAATTTTCAAGCCCTATTCATTCTGTTACTGTGAGTGACTTTTATATGAGCAAGTATGAAATTACTCAAAAAGATTGGGTAGAAATTATGGGAAATAATCCATCTTCTAATATTGGAATTGATAATCCAATAGATAATGTAAGTTGGTTTGCTGCTATTGAATTTTGTAATAGGAAAAGTCTTAAAGAAGGCTTAGAACCTTGTTATAATGGAGAAAGAAACAAAGTAAAATGCGATTATAGAAAAAACGGATACCGTTTACCTACTGAAGCGGAATGGGAGTTTGCAGCCCAAGGAGGAATTAAAAGCAAAAATTTTAAATATTCAGGTTCTAATAATGTTGATGATGTGGCTTGGTATCATGTTAATTCCGATAAAAGATCAAATCCTGTTGGGAATAAAAAATCTAACGGATTAGGTATTTATGATATGAGCGGTAATTTGTGGGAATGGTGCAACAACTGGCTTGGAAATTATACAAAAAGACCAAAAAACAATCCACATGGACCAAATATAGGCAAATTTCGTGTTTTACGGGGAGGATCTTGGAATGTTGAGGATATTCTCTGCAGTAATTATATTCGGTTTCTTGGTGAACCTGATGATTCCGATATCCATGTTGGTTTTCGGATTGTAAGAACTCCTTAGAAATAAATGCTTGCAATCCATTGGACGCCTGTAAAAAATACAAAACATATTCTAAAAAATGGGATTACAAAGTCTAAAAATGGTGTTTATTGTTTTCCATTAACAGGAAATCATCATCTGGATCGTTGGTGGACATATTTCTTTAACCAACTCAGAACTCGCAACAGACTAAAATATAATGGAATTTTATTCAGAATCAATGATCAAGATTTGCCAGTATATTTTGGAACTTGGATTGGAGCAACGAACAGAAATGATTTTAAAAAAGAGATAAAAACTGTAAAAGAATTGGGGAAAATATTTCGGGAAACAATTTTATGGAGAATGGGAGAAGAAATTTCAAAAAAATTAGATCTGAGAACTGATGAACAGCAATTTGTTAACCTTGCTGAAAAAATAATTCAAAAAAATCCCAAAAAATTTAACGATAAACTAAATTCTACAGATTTTATGAAATATACATTGGAAGATTACCAAATCGTTCTTTCAAATTCAATCCCTGCAAAACGGATTATTAAAATTATTCCTCAGGGAAATGAATTCGGAAAAATTATTAGAAAGAAAAAATTGAGAAATAATATTCTTTGACAAATCACATACATAAGAATTGTTAAATAACAAAATAAATGTAGCAAGGAGGAAACAATGACAGAACATAAAGCTATTCAAGATCCGAAGAAATTTTCGGAAGCTCATTATAAATTCTTTCAAGTAAAACTTTTTTCCAAAGAGACAAGCAGAAAAGAACTCGAAGATATTTGTATGACACTAGGGCATTTACCGACAAAGGAAGCACAGGATTTATTAGATAAATTTAGGAAAAGTGAAAGATCAAAAGAAGTAGAGTGGTTGGAATGTGCCATAGACGAGGGAAAACACTGGTATCTTTCACCAAATGATGAGAAAGAAGAACGAGATTTTCTTGCTCTGAAAATGTTACAAACAAAAGATGATATAATAGTTGATTTAATGGGTAAACTTGCTGAGCATGATTTTCAAATTCGCACAATGAATATCGAATTGGAAGCAATTGAAGAACTAAAAAAAGATAATAATTCGGATAAACAAAATGATGATATCAGATATCGCATTATTGCTTTGCAGGAATTAATTGGAATGGAAACTACAAAACTGGAAGAAGTAAATGCTGAAATAGAACTTGAGGAAAAAATCCGAGAAAAGATAAAACAATCAATTACAACCGAACGCTATAAAGATGTAGACTCGATGTATATGAGTGAAGTACATTTTGATGGAGAAGAATGAACTTTTTGATTACTTTGATTCCGACATTTTGACTCCTAAATATTTTTTGATATTTGATTATATATAACTCAACGAAACCATAAAAAAGATGAAACCACGAATGAGCACTAAGTAACACGAAAAACGGAGAAAAGGAAGAAACTCCGATCTTCATAACTCTTTCATGTGATGATAGATATAATATTTGTTGTCTTTTACAATGTTTGACTTCATCGTAAGGAATCCTTTCAAATTTTTACAATGTATAACAATTCTTCAAAGTGATTCTTTCATCTTTTTTTCTATTTTCGTGTTCTCTGTAGCTGATCTTTTGTTTGTATTATTAGTTTTTGCTTGCTCCATTGAATCTTTTTTATTTAATTGGAGTTCGTTGCTAAATAAACCTTTCATCAATATTTGAACTTTTCCTGTTTTCAAAAACATAATCAGACCATACTTGCAAAGTTTCTATAGACATCCTTTCTTTAGCTGATTCTGTATATGCACCCATATGAGGAGTAAGAAAAACATTTTCCTGTTCGCACCATTTTTCAGCAGCAAATGGTTCTTGAGTATAAACATCTAACCCAACTCCAAGTAATTTATTATTAGATAAACCTATTTTAATTGCTTTTTCTTCTACAACAGAACCACGAGATGCATTAACTAACCAGATTGGATTTTTTAGCTTCTTTAGCGATTTTTCTGAAAAATAATGTCTCGTTTCTTGAGTGAGTGGACAATGAAACGTTAATAAATTACACCATTTCAGACCTTCTGAATAAGTTGTTTTTTCCAATCTATTCGATTTCCAGAAATCATCTTTTAAATAGGGATCAACACATTTTACACTTGCTCCGAGATAATTCAAAGTATCCGCAACCCTCTTTCCTACTCTTCCCACACCAATGGCTAATGCTTTCAAATCACCGATCTCCCAATTTGAACTTAATACATCTCGCCATTTATTATTTAGAATCACTTTTTTGCTTTGGGAAATATTTTTAAGCAAAGAAAAAATCAAAGACATCGTATGTTCAAATGCTGAGATAGAATTTGCTTCAGGAGTATTGCAGATGAGTACTTCTCTTTTTTTCCCTTGGATAAAATCAATATTATCTACGCCTGTTCCAGCTCGGATAAGGAATTTTAAATTAGGATATTTTTCAAAAAGCTGTTGATTAAAAAATGTATAAGTACGAATGATAATTATTTCAATTTCTAAAGGATCATAATTCTCTTCAAAAATAAAATATTTTTCCCAATTCTTTTTATGGATTTCTTGCCAGAAGGTGTTTGGCATTGCTTCTAAAATAAGTGTTTTCATAGTATCTTGAGATTATTTACTACAATCCCAATTGCTTTTTTATCCAGACAATCGCATTTTCAGTAATCTTCAAGGCATCAGAATATTCATCTTCATCAACAGGTGTATAATCTCCGGGATATCTAGTTTGAACTGCATAATCTTCTAATTCTATTGTTCGTCTTATCTCATCAGGACATAATACTATGCTTGTTTCTATTTTATTTATCAAAACCCTAAAAGAATGTGTTTTGGGTGGTTCAATCTTGTTATAAATCAAATAAGCTTTTAAAGCTTTTTCTGCTGCTTGTTGTAATTGAAAACATAAATCTTCATAATATATTTCTTCCCGATCATCTACCTTACCAAGCGATAAAGCACTTTCAGCTCTTTTAATCCAGATTTTATAATCATTATCCATAAAGAACTATTCCTTCCAAATTTATTTGTTTGTAAATATATCCAATATTATTAATATTTCTTTTCCATTTTTCGGTAGTTGCAGCAATTAAATCAATTTCTTGCATAAAATGCTCATTCAACAGTTCATAATTAATTTTTTTGGTTAATGTTCTTTCATTTTTAATGTTATCTTTTATGATGAGAATATCATAATCACTGTTTTTAGTAATTTCCCCACGGGCTCGAGAACCAAACAAGATGATTTTCTCTGGAGAAACAGTATCGATTATTATTCTCTTAATTTTATCTAATATTTTATCATCTTGGGGATTATATTTCATATCAAAACCTCTAATTTGTATCTGAACAATAACTCCTAATTCTTGAAATCCCGAGTCGAGTTTTGATACAAAATTAATTTCAATAAATCTCTAACTAATATATAATTTAAATAAATAGATTATTTATTATTACTCAAAACCCGACTCGAGATTTCATCTTTACTTTTAAATCTTATTTTTCGTTCAGTACTAATTTAATTATACTGATTTTCCTTTATCAAAAAATTATTAACATAATCCTCTACAGCATCTTCGAGAGAAGTCATCTTCAAATCAGAAAAATGAGATTTGAGTTTATTCATCTCAGCTTCGGTAAAATTCTGATACTTGCCTTTTAGAATTTCCGGCATTTCCACAAAATTAATCTTCGGTTGTTTACCAAGAGCAGAAAAAACAGCGTTAGTTAGATCTATCCAAGTTCTTGCTTTTCCGGTTCCTAGATTGAAAATTCCATTCACTTGCGAATTATTGATAAGTTCCCAAATCACATTTGTACAATCCTTCACATAAACGAAATCACGTTTTTGCATTCCATCTTCAAAATCGGAACAATTTGATTTGAATAATTTTACTTTTCCAGTAGTAGTTATTTGTTCAAATGCTCTATGAACCATACTAACCATACTATTTTTATGATATTCATTGGGTCCAAACACATTAAAAAACTTCAAACCGGCAACTCTGTTTTGAAAGTTATTTTTAATCACAAATTCATCAACCATTTGCTTGGAATATCCATACATATTCAGAGGTTGGAGATTATTAATATTATCAAGTTCATCAGAATAACCGAATTCTCCAGCTCCATAAGTTGCTGCACTACTGGCATAGATAAATCTAATATTATTTTTTAGGGAATAATGAAGCAGATCTTTTGTATAATGAAAATTATTGGCTATCAAGTAATCAGCATCTTTTTCTGTAGTAGAGGAACACGCCCCAAGATGAACAATGGTTTTGATATTTGGAAAACAATTCTTTTGTAATTTTTCCAAGAATTCTGATTTATGAATAAAATCTACAAATTTTTTACCAACAAGATTTTTCCATTTCTCAGATTTTCCGAGTGAATCTACGATGAGAATATCATCTATTCCTTTAATATTCAGTTTTTTTATTAGATTACTTCCGATAAAACCAGCTCCACCTGTTATAACTATCATTTTATTTTCTCCTGTTTTTTCACAGACTTTTTAAAGTGAATCCATAAGTTCAATTATTCTATTTGATTTATCTTCCCAAGTTTTAAAAGCAGAAATACCCAGATCCCACGAATCCAAGCCTTTACCGACAATAAAATTCATCCTATAAAAATCGCTTCGTTTTGGATAAATAAATATACTGTTTCTTGATTGATCTAGAAGAATCCACTTATTATGCAAATAAAGTTCAACAATGCAATGCCCTCTATTTTTTGGATCCAATTTATTGATTCCAATCACATACTTTGCAGGAATTCCAACTGCTCTGCAAAAGGTTGCAACAATGAGAGCATCATCATGACATCCGGTACTCATCATTTCCTTTAAAACTTCAGAAACATTTCTTGTAGCAAAAATTTGAAGTACTTTTTCCTGTTCAGTACATCTTTTTAGATTTTTGTCCTTCCAGTTCAAAATACTCATGACCTTTTCAAAATCACTTCCCTTAAATTCAGAAACAATCTCTATTATATTCTTTTCAATCTTGCTTTGCTCTCCATTTTTCAACCATTTACTTATATTATTTGACGTCACTGTTTTCTCTTGTTTCATTTTTTCCTTTTTTCCCTTCGATATTCATCATTCTGTATTCGATATTGGATATTCTGTTTTTCTTTTAGTCCGTGTTAGTCTGTGGCTAAGTTATTTTCTTTCTTCTCGGTGCTCCCTGTGTTCTCTGTGGTAAAATTTTTTTCTTTTTTCCTTTGATATTCATAATTCCAAAATTTATCTATAATCTTCTTTATATCCCACATAATGATTTGCAGATTCGTATAATGCCTTTATTTCTTCATCCGTCAATTGCCTAACTATTTTTGCTGGAATTCCCATAATTACACTTCGAGGTGGAAACTTTTTGTTCATAGTAACTACAGAACCAGCTGCCACAATTGATTCTTTTCCGATCACAGCTCCATCTAATATTGTAGCACTCATTCCAATAAGACAAGCATCTTCGATTGTGCAACCATGCAGCATCGCTTTATGCCCAATTGTCACATCATTACCAATTATCAAAGGATTCCCATCGCTCATATCCTCTTTTTGATATTGGTTAACATGCAACATTGCCAAATCCTGAACATTCGTTCTTTTCCCAATTTTGATAAAATGCACATCACCACGCACAACAGCATTGAACCAGATAGAACAATCTTCACCAATTTCACATCTTCCGATCACATCAGCAGATGGAGCAATCCATACATTTTTCCCTAATTTAGGTGAAATATCTTTAAAATTTGAAATCATAATTTTTTTCCTCTTTTTTTATTTCGATTCACTCTGAATTTTCTTCATTGTCACAAAGTGTGTTTTTGCAACCTTATCTATTTCAGCTTTTCCATAAGAATCAATAAAATCTTTGCCAAAATCTATCACTCCTTGAGAAGCTCCTTTTGGAAATTTCAACCTGTATTTATCCGACATATTTTTCATACTTTCCAAAAAATGATAACGGGCAATTATTGACGCTGTAGCAACCGCAATATCACTTTCACCACGAACTACAGTTTTGATTTGAATTTTGCTTAAATCTTTCAGAGAATTTTTGAATATCTTCTGTTTGGCAAATTGATCAATCAAAGCACCGTCAAATTTTGTTTTTTGATAGGCATTAACAATAACTCTGGAATGCATCCAAGCGAGAAGTTCATTCAATTTTTTATTCTGAGAACGAAATTTTTCATAAAGTTCATTATACTTTTCTGGAGCCAAAATCACTACTTCGATAAAATATCCAAATTTTGCGTAGATTGACTTTGCAATTTGAATAATCTCCTTATCCTTAATAAGTTTAGAATCCCGAATCCCAATTTGCTTTAGATAAGGAATCATCACTTTTTTGCAAACAAAACCAGCAGTAACCAAAGGACCAAAAAAATCACCTTTCCCTGATTCATCTGTTCCAATCCAGATATCCCAATTATGATCAAAAGGATCTGCCTTTGATGTTTGATATAAAAGCTTTTCCAGCACAGTTCTTAAAGGATTTTTAGGAGAACCACCTATCACATGAGAAATCCTTTTTTTCTTTGAGAAATATATTCTAAGTGAAATTTCTTGTTCAGATGATAACAAAGTTAGTTGAAAACCATAGTTTATCTCTTTCTCGTCAGTTATTTTCAATGAATTCTTTTCACAAAGAGAACTCAAGCGAGCATATTCATCTAATAATTCTTTTATCATAACTATTTTTCAACAAGTTATTCTATTATGCGAACTGCACCAAAAACAACATCAATAGAAACTTTAAGAAAGTTTTCTCCTTCTACATAGGAAGGAGTTTTATAGGTAGAATTACCAAAAAAACTGATAGAACGTCCGGGCATTTTAGTATCGGAAAAAACATTTTCAACTCTTACAACTGCCGGAATTTCAGGATTGAGATAGATATCTGCGCTTCCAAAAACTACATCAATTTCGGTACGAACCGAACCTTCTGAAAGATCAACATCATTTAGGTCAATCGTACCGGAGCTAAAAACAATATTATGTTCGCTCTTAATTTTTGAACCTTTGATATTATAGTTACCAAAGATAACAGAATTATCGGAAGTTTTTACACCAAAACCACCAAAGACCATTTTGAAACCCCAAAAAATCAGATACAATCCTAAAATTGTCCGAAAAACCGGAATATCTATTTTAAAAATTGCTTTGGCAATGATCGACAAGCCAAAGAGTACAACCAATAAACCCCAAAATAAACCATGTGACATAAAATGCATTTTCATCTCCCCTCTCTATACGTTTTTTTCAAAAAAGTTTTACATATTTTAAAGTGTCAATCGGAATAAAATAAATAATGGAATTTTGGGAAATTAATTATAGTTCAAGCTTCTAAAGAAGAAGCAAGAGAATTCAAGATATTTGAGTGGTTTGGGAAAATTCTATTTCTTTACTTGGAAACTGGATTTCAAAAGGTATAATAGTTGCTGCTTACCCATTTAAAACTAAAAAGAGCCATAAACCGAACTCCAAAAAGAATCCCTTGAGTAAAAGCTTCGTAAATACAAGAACCTGAACCACAGATTAGCTGGTTTCACTGATTTGTTAAAACTCTGAATTGAGTTTTGCTATTTTATTGTGTCGGAATTTCAATGTTTTGTCTTTTTTTTCTCGCAAAGATGCTAAATCGCAAAAGAATTCTTTATGTGTTTCTCCATTTTTTTCGACTTTTCATTTATACTTTTCTCATTTTCTTACAATTTCTTATTTTTTTCTGTGCTCTCCACTGCTCTCTGCGGTTCAGACAAAAAAAAATTACAATTCAGCTAAAAGTTCTCGATATTTAGCAACAGGCCAAAGATCATTTTCTACAATCCGTTCTGCTTTATCTACAACTTGGCGTAATTTGTTTAGTTTCGGTTCTGATAAAGATGAAATGCAGTCACTCAACTCAGTAAAATCAGTTATTTTTTGGGCATTCTTAACATCATTTTTAAGGTTTATAGCAATAGACTTCATATCTTGGTAAAGAGTTAGCAAAGTTTTGATCTCATTTTCTAATGTTGTGCTCTCCATATTCAAAGATTTTAGAGAATTTGCAGTTTCTGATAATTTCCCAAGGTATTCTACAACTACAGGGATAAAAAGAGTATTCGTCATATTAATCGCAGTTTTAAATTCAATTAATTTCACTAGAGAATAATTTTCTAATTTGATAGAAATTTTTGATTCAAGCTCTTTTTTATTCAATATTTTGTATTTCTCGAAAAGTTTTATACTATCATTTGTTAAATAGTACTTCAAAGCATCAGGAGTGTTTTTTGCATTTGGAAGCTTTCGTTTTTCTGCTTCTTTTTCCCATTCCGAAGAATAGTTATTTCCTTGAAATCTAATATCTTTTGTTTCATTAAGAATTTCTTTAATCACTTGATATGCTTGCGTTTTCATATTTCCTTTTTGCGTTTTCAATCGATTGTAAATTTCTTCAAAACCATAAGCTACAAGTAAATTAAAAATTATTGCTGCTTGTCCGCAATTTTGATTAGAACCAACGGCTCTAAATTCAAATTTATTTCCTGTAAAGGCAATGGGAGAAGTTCTATTTCGATCAGAAATATCTTTTGTAACCTTTGGAAGTTTCTGAATATTCAGATTGATTTGAGCAATCTCTTTTTCAGAAATTACTTCCCAACTTTCCAGTTCATTGAATAGATCAGCCAAATAATTTCCGAGATAAATTGACATTGTTGCCGGTGGAGCTTCTTGACCGCCCAAACGATGATCATTACCGGCATCTGCAACTCCAGCCCGAAGTAAACCTCCGAATTTGTGAACACCAAATAAAATTGCTCCGATCGTCATTAGAAAATTGATATTCGTTGTAGGGGATTTTGATGGTTCGAGATAATTTGCACAGCTATTATCTCCCATAGACCAATTCAAGTGTTTTCCAGAACCGTTCAAACCGGCAAATGGTTTTTCCTGCAATAAGGCTACCAATTCAAATTGTTCGGCAACCTTTTTGATAATTTCCATCATTTGTAAATTATGATCTATTGCCAAATTCGCTTCTTCAAATAACGGTACAATTTCAAATTGATTTGGAGAAACTTCGTTGTGTCTGGTTTTAGCTGGAATTCCACGACGATATAATTGATGATCCAGTTCAGACATAAAATCAAGCACTCTTTCTCTAATTGAACCGAAGTAATGATCGCTCATTTGCTGTCCTTTTTCCGGTGAAGCTCCAAATAGGGTTCTTCCACAAATTTGGAGATCAAGGCGAGTATCATAGAATTTTTTTGAGACAAGAAAATACTCCTGTTCGGCTCCTATAAATATTTTGATGCGTTTTGCTGATCTGTTTCCTAATAATTTTTGTAATTTTAGAACAGTATCATTAAGAGCTTTTTGAGAACGAAGAAAAGGAGTTTTTATATCAAGTACATCTCCTGTCCAGGAAAGAAAAACCGAAGGAATAACCAACGTTTTAGATCTTCCCGAATCAAGTAGAAAAGCCGGAGAAGTGGGATCCCAAGCGGTGTAACCACGAGCTTCAAATGTAGAACGCATTCCACCGGAAGGAAAAGAAGATGCATCTGGTTCAGATTGAATAAGCAATTTTGCAGATAATCGTTCAATAATTTCACCATTTTCATCATAAGAGATAAATGCATCGTGTTTTTCGGCTGTTCCACCACGCTGAGGTTGAAACCAATGCGTAAAATGAGTTGCTCCGTTTTGAATTGCCCACTCCTTCATAGCATGTGCTACATCAGGAGCAATATTTTCATCAAGAGGATCACCGCTTTCGATAGTTGCAATCATCTTTTTATATGTTTCTTTATTCAATCTTTCTCTCATAACAGATTTATTAAAAGTAAGTTCACCAAAATAATCTGATGTTTTTTTCATTGAAATCTCCTAATCACTAAATTTGTTTTAAAAAACTAAATTATTTTTAGAATGCTATCTGTCAAATGAGAAGTTGTATTTTTAAATTTACAAATTAATAAGGAATATTTTTTCTGGAAAGAAAAGAAATTTAATTTTTAGTATTGAATAGATATTGTTGTTTTCTTATTGGAAAATATTTTCTGTTTACCTTTTCTTTGAAAGCCTGTGGTATAGAAAGAATAAACCGCTAATTTGCGAATAAAGAAGATGTCAGAATTTGAATTAGCGAGATGACACTATTAATCCTAAAATCAGTAAATTTCAAAAAAATATATACTGCAAAGAACGCAAAGAAGATAGAAAAAATGAAGAAAAATAAGAAACCTTACCTTAATCCTCTCCTGCAAGGAAAGTCACGATATTTCATCGGGATCATTGCAGGAGAAGGAGATAGGGGATGAGGTAAATTTATAGATAATTTCTCCGTGTTCTCAATGATAATCTTTTTGTTTGTTTTGTTCGTCTTGCTTACAGTTCCGATTATTTCGGAGTTCGTTGCTAAAAATTTTGTATATTGTTCATAAAAAAATCATAGCAAAAAATGGAAAACTTATGATAAAATTAAAAAATATAAATCTGCGATTTGGTAATAAAGTGTTGTTTGATAACCTGAATTTTCATATTAAACAAAATGATAAAATTCTCATTTCAGGAAAATCAGGAATAGGAAAAACGACATTAATGCAGATGATTTTAGGATTTAGTGAAGCAAATTCCGGTAAAATATTTTTTAAAAGCGAAAAGATTGATCGAAAAAATATCTGGGATATTAGAAATAAAATTAGCTATGTCCCACAGAATATTCGTTTCAAACATTTAAAAATTGAACTAATTTTCCAAAATATTTTTGATCTAAAACACAATAAAACAATTTCAAATTGGATCGAAAAATTACCTAAATTGTTAGAATTTTTTGAATTAGATGAGGATATTTTAGAAAAAAACTGGAATGATCTTTCCGGAGGAGAAAAACAGAGAATTTCATTAATCATTGCTTCATTATTAAATCGGAAAATATTTTTTTTAGATGAAGTTACTTCAGCTTTGGATGAAAGCCTTAAAATGAAAACAATAAATTACTTTTTAGAAAAAGAAGATTCTACAATTCTAATGATTTCACATGATAAATCTTGGTGTGAAAACAATTATATAAAAAATTTTGATTTAGAGAAACAAATATGAAAACATTAGATATTTCAATATTTTCACTTTTTTTGTGTTTTTTACTTCTATTAATCTCATTTTTTACTAGTTTTTTGTTAAAACTATCTTTAAGCAAAACGATTCTGATTTCTGTAAGTAGAATGACAATCCAATTAATTCTCATCGGCATTTTCCTAAAATATCTTTTCAAATGGAATAATCCCTTCATAAATTTAACTTGGCTTATGGTGATGATCATTTCAGCAGTGTACACTGTCATAAGTACTTCAAAGGTGAAATTTACAAAGTTTTTCCCTTATGCTTTTGTTTCATTCACATTTTCAACATTTTTAGTGATTTTATATGTAAATAAATTTGTTATAAGAATTGATAATATTTTTGATGCGAAATATATTGTCGTTTTAAGTGGAATGCTTCTCGGAAATACCCTTCGTTCAAATATAATCGGAATTAATATATTTTATAAAAACTTACGAAAAGAAAGTGACCAATATTTTTACATTTTGAGTCTTGGAGCTACGCAATTTGAAGCGATTTTACCTTATTTACGAGAAAGTATGCTCTCTGCCCTCAAACCAACTCTCGCAACAATGGCAACAATGGGTTTAGTAGCTCTACCCGGAATGATGACAGGTACAATTCTCGGAGGAGCTTCTCCGATAACTGCGATAAAATATCAAATCGTGATTATGATTGCAATCTTTGTTTGTACGAATATCAGTGTACTTTTAACGATTTTGTTAACTCTAAAAGTTAGCTTCAATAATTATGGAATATTGCGAAATGATTTTTTCCGTGACAAATAAACATAAAATAAACAATTTTGTTCGTTATTTCTTACTCAAGAATAATTTCTTTACTTTGTGTAATTTTGATGGAAAATTTATGAAAATAATATAACAAAAAAACTATGGTAATTTTTTTTATATTTAGAACTCATCCTGCTGTCCTTCTCTTAATTTCAAGAGAAGGAACATAAGAAAAGCAGGAAGAATGAAAGAAGAAGTCATCCCTCGTCCTGCACTTAAATCTAATGAGAGGTAATATTATAGAAACAATGCACAATTTTAGTGCAGGGAGAGGTAAAGAGGGAGAGTTTGAAAAATTGAAAATGAACTTGGAAATGTAAGTCCGAAACATATAAAAAGAAACAATATAACAATAATAAGGAGTGAATATGAACTTAAGAAATGAACTAGTAAAAATCTGTGAAGAAAATCCTGAATTTAAGATCAAATTTAGTTATCAGTTTTGGGAAACTGACTTTCTACGCTTTTATCAAAGTCAGACTAATTACAATATTTCCAAAAAATCAGTATCACTTGGCGTAACAATTTATAAAGGAAAGAAATCTTATTCGTTTTCTCTCGTAAATCCCGACATAAAACTGCTTTTGGAAAAAATTGAGGAAACAAAGAAAATAATTAATCAATTACCAGAAGATCCGGATTTTATTGATATTGAAGATAATCTTACCAAGAATATTGAAAAAGAAAAGGAAAATAATATCGAAAAAGTATCGTTAGAAAAAAAAATCAATATTCTCGAGAAGATTTCACAAGCTGTTGCACCATTTGAATTTAAAATATTCGGTACATTTATCTGCAATTATCGCACTCTTTATATAATCAATAGTAATGGTGTGAATAAAAAAGAGATTAGTTCACCGATCATGTTGGAATTGAAAGCAGTTTCCAATAAAAATGAAGTAACAGTTTTAGAAACATTTGGTAGCGAAAATATCAATGTGCTGGATATAGATATTTTTATTAATAACTTGGTTGAAAAAGTAAAAATTGCCAAAGAAGAAATCGTTGATGTAGATACCGGAGAATACGAAGTAATTCTCGCTCCACGCTGTATGGGAGAATTTCTGGGTTATCTCACTGGAAATATGAATGCCCAAAGTCTGGATAATCAAAATAGCTTTTTTGAGGGAAAATTGGATCAAAAAGTTTTTCCAGAGATATTCTCTCTCAATGATGATCCCCAAAATCCTGAGTTGATCAATTTTGATTACAATGACGATGGTCATATTTACGAAAAACTGAATTTGATAGAAAAAGGAGTTTTTAAAAACTTTTTTGTGGATAATTATTACGGAAGAAAATTAAAGATGAAAAAAAATGGAGCGGAAGGCTCTGCCTTAGTAATGGAAATCGGTGATAAAACTCTTTCGGAAATGATATCCGGTGTGAAAAAAGGACTATATATCTCTAGTTTACACTATATGAATTTTATTAATTTCAAAGAAACTTCTGTTACTGGCTTAACTCGAGATGGTACATTCCTAATTGAAGAAGGAAAATTAACAAAGGTTGTAAATAATCTACGTTATACAGAAAAAATTTCCGATGTAATTAATGGGATTTGCGAAATAGAAAATCGTTCTTATACAATTCCAGCCTCAAGTAATTATGGTGAATTCGGAATATTTAGTGCAAAAATGCCACATGTAAAAGTGAAAGGATTCAAAATTAGTTCATCTACAAAGACTATTTAGTTGAAGTTTGAAATGAATAAATTATGATTAACTACTTTTATCTTAGAAAAATTAAGGAGGATAATTGAAAGCTTATAAATTAGAAAGAACACTGTCTAAAAATGGTGTTTTATCACTTCAAGGTTTGCCATTTCATTCAGGTGAAAAAGTAGAAATTATTATCTTAAAATGCGATGAAAAATCAAAAAAAATCTCACTAAAAAATAGAGTCATTGAGTACGATAAACCTTTTGAATCTGTTGCACAAGATAACTGGAATATTCTAAAATGATTCTATTAGATACACACTGCTGGATATGGTTAGTCGATGAAAATGGTGATTTTTTAAAAAAATATAGAAAAATAATTGAAGAAAATGATGGAATTTGTATTTCAGCGATATCCTGTTGGGAAGTAGCTAAATTAGTAGAATATGGTAGATTAAAACTTAATTGTCCAATTGATGTATGGATTGAGGATGCATTAATATATTCTGATATTGAACTTATCAATTTAACCCCAGAAATTGCGATAGAATCAACTCAATTACCGGGTGATTTTCATCGAGATCCTGCTGATCAGATAATTGTTGCTTCTTCTAGGATTTTGGATGTTCCATTACTTACGATGGATCGTAAAATATTGGAATATCCATTTGTAAAGACGATATAAATGAAAACACGGACGATAAAAAAAACTGGAGAAAAAATGAAAAAATTAGTATATGATATAATCAATAAATTAGATAGAGATTTTATTACTTTTGCTGATGTTCGCTTTACATCCACAGATACTCAAGATATCTATTTTGAAAAAGGAAAATTAAAGCATATTGGAAGCAATTTGGATTCAATTGCCTTAGGAATTCGGGTTTTAATTGATGGTTGCTGGGGATTTGCCGGAACTACAATTTTGAATAAAGTATCAATTGATGAAACGATTAAAAAAGCGATCAATAATGCAAAAACGGGAAGCCTATTTCGTAAGGAAAAGGTTCAGTATTCTCCTATTGAACCTACTCAAGGAAGTTATTTCTACAAACCTTTTATAGATCCGTTTACAATGGATGACAAAGAAAAATTGAATTTTTTTGAAAATATTGCTCTCAAACTTACCAAAAATGAAAAAATAGTATATTCTTATACTTATGGTGAATTTTATCGTCAATATAAGATCTACGCAAATACTGAAGGAACTTTTGTGGATTCTTTAGTTTATGATACTTTGCCGATGATGTATGTGCTTGCTTCAGACGGAAATGAAACAATGTGCCGAACTTATCCCGGGCATATGAACGGTCGGCGTGGCGGATTTGAGCGGGTTTATGATATAAAAATGGAAGAGAATGTAGATAAAATAATCAATGAAGCAATTGAACTTCTTACAGCTCCCCGAATTCAAGAAGAACGTGCTGATATCATTATTGGTGGTGGACATCTTGCTTTACAACTTCATGAATCGGCTGGACATGCTACGGAAGCGGATCGAATTTTTGGAAAGGAAATTTCTTATGCCGGAAAGACGTTTATCAAACCAAATATGATAAGAAATTTCAAATATGGTTCTGATATTGTGAATATTTATAGCGATAGTACTAAAAAAGAGGGAATGGGATTTCATCTCGTAGATGACGAAGGCATTCCGGGAAGAACTGTGGATATTATCAAAAATGGAATTTTGCTTGATCAACAAACATCTCGCGAGAATGCTCCTTTACTCAATCTTCAAGCTAGTTCCAATATGATTGCTTCTTTTGCTGATGATATCCCTTTGATTCGAATGACTAACTTTTGTCTCGCTCCGGGAAAAGGTAGCTTAGAAGATTTAATTAAGGATACCGAACACGGATATTTTATTGATAATACAAAAACTTGGTCAATTGATGATAATCGTAATAATTTTCAATTCTCAACAGAAATTGGCTGGAAAATTAAGAATGGAAAAATCACTGAAATCGTAAAAGAACCTACTTATTTTGGAATAACTCCAGAATTTTGGGCTTCTTGCGATAGAATTTGTGGTCCCGAAGAGTGGAAATTCCATGGAACATTCCATTGTGGAAAAGGAGAACCCGGTCAAACAATGCACCTTTCTCACGGTGTTGCTCCTGCAAGATTCAAAAATATCGTAGTGAATGTGAAAGCTTAGTCCCCTATATCTATAGAACTTAGCCCAAGATAATGAAATACTTGGGCTATTTTTTTTACCAATTTAATTGAGAAGTCCACGATTTTAATCATGGTAATATTACGGTAACAACAATAGCCGACTCTATTCGTAAAAAACTTCACAAGTATAAAGACCTCATCTTGTTCCCAAGCTGGAGCTTGGGAACAAAATAAAAAGTTAAGCCCCGCTTAGCGGATTCCAAACGAAGCAGGGGCTTCTAGAGTTAGTGTGTTCCCATGCGGGGCTTGGGAACAAGATGAGAACTAAAGTCGTATAGAAATGATTCCTGATTGTTCCACGATTGAAATCGTGGATTTCTTTATGGAGTATTTT
>JAIORE010000256.1 GCA_021108315.1 Candidatus Cloacimonadota bacterium | reverse complement strand
GAGAACAACTATTAAATTTATATGGAATATCTGGAAACCTGTCTCTACTCTACTTTAATCTGCGGTTCAGACATAAGAGAACAAAATGAAATACGAAGACATCACCTACAAAATAATCGGTTGTGCAATGAAGGTTCATTCTGCTTTAGGAAATGGTTTCCAAGAAGTCATTTATCAAAGAGCTTTATCAATCGAAATGAGAGATTTAGGATTATTTTTTTCCCGTGAGCAGGAAATTCCTATCTTTTACAAAGATCAAAATATCGGAACAAGAAGAGTTGATTTTCTTGTTGAAGATCAAGTTTTGGTCGAATTAAAAGCAATTACTGAAATAAATGATATTCATAAAGCTCAAATGATAAATTATTTGGAAGCATTCAAATTGGAAATTGGATTGCTGATAAATTTCGGTGAAAAAAGTTTATGGTATAAAAGATTTATTAAAACTAAAGAAAAGAATTAATGTCTGCACCACAGATTTTCACAGATTATTGGATTTCGCATATTTGAGCGTTTCAACATCCGTGCAATCTGCGTAATCATTTTTAATCTGCGGTTCAGACAATTAAATAAAGGGAAATTATGGAATTATCAGATTTTATCAAAGAAGTAGAAAAAACATCAGAGAAAATATCAGAACTTAGGAGGTTTCTTTGACTTAGAAACAGTTAAAGAAAAACTTATAACTAACGAAAAACAAATGAATTCTCCTGATTTTTGGAATGATTCTAAAAATGCTCAAAAAGTCACAAAAAAGATAAATTCACTTAGAGAATCTATTGAAAAAGATTCAAAATTGGAAGAGATTGCCGAGGAATTAGAAACTTATTCCATTTTATTAGAGGAAGATTTTAGTGAAATTCTTCTCGAAGAAGCATCTGAAAATCTTTTGGATTATAAACAATTTTTGGATGAAGTAGAAATACAATTTTTGTTAAGTGGAAGTTCAGATCATAACTCTGCAATTCTCACCATACATCCCGGAGCTGGTGGAACAGAATCACAAGATTGGGCGGAGATGCTGTTGCGGATGTATCTTCGTTGGACGGAAAATGAAAATTTCAAACACGAAATTGTAGATTTTCAACCCGGAGACGAAGCTGGAATAAAATCTGTAACAATGGAAATATTAGGCGATTTTGCCTATGGTTTTCTCAAATCTGAAATTGGTGTTCATCGCTTAGTGCGAATTTCTCCTTTTAATGCTCAAGGGAAAAGACAGACATCGTTTGCTTCCGTTTTCGCATATCCGATCATAGAAGATGAAGTTGAGATAACGATTGATTCCAAAGATATTAGAATTGATACATATCGAGCTAGTGGAAAAGGCGGGCAAGGTGTGAATACGACAGATTCTGCCGTGAGAATTACTCATATTCCTACAAATTTGGTTGTTCAATGCCAAAATGAGCGTTCGCAAATCAACAATAAATCTACTGCGATGAAAATCCTAAAATCTCGCTTGCATCAGCTTTATGAAGAAGAGCGTAATATAGAGCGTCAAAAAATGGAAAATACAAAAACCGATATTGGCTGGGGAAATCAGATTCGTTCTTATGTTTTTCATCCGTATCAGATGGTGAAAGATCATCGCACAAACCACGAAACAGGTAATATTAGTTCTGTAATGAATGGAGATTTGAATAGTTTTATGAATACTTTTTTGAAATATCAAGCTGAGATGAAACTTGGGAAAAAATAGATCGTATAAAAAGATATTTAGCAACGAACAAGACAAACAAAACGAACAAAAAATATACGAAGAAAGAAAAAATGAATATCCAATATCGAACACGGAATGATGAATAACGAAGGAAAAGAAAGAAACCCCTCTAATCCCCTTCATAAGGGGAGAACTGCTCCCTTCCCATTACAAAGGGGAAGGGTTGGGGATAGGGTCAAAAAAGTCCGTGGCAAATAGATTAAAAATATGAAAAATGAAATAACAAAGTTAATAGATCAAATTGATCCAAATAGAATGCCGAAACACATTGCCATAATTATGGATGGAAACGGTAGATGGGCAAAAAATTATAAATTACCTCGAATTCAAGGACATCGAAAAGGCGTAGATTCATTGCGGAAAATTGTAAAAATCAGCGGAGACATAGATTTAAAATACTTAACAGTTTATGGATTTTCTACCGAAAATTGGACAAGATCCAAAATGGAAGTGAATTTCCTCTTAAAATTAATTTTAGAATCTTTAGTAAAAGAAATTGATGATTTGAACAAAAATAATGTCCTAATACGATTTTTGGGAACTGAAAAGAAATTGGAAGTTTCCTACTATAAAAAAGCTTATGAGACTTGTAAAAAATCTTGGAAAAATACAGGTTTACAATTTAATATAGCTATGAATTATGGCGGTCGTCAAGAAATTGTAGAAGCTTTTTTGGCTATTAGCAAAGATATAAAAGATTCAAAAATATCAGAAAAAGATATTGATGAAAAATTGATAAGTAATTATCTTTATACAAAAATGATTCCTGATCCTGATCTAATTATTAGAACTAGTGGTGAACAGCGTTTATCGAATTTTCTTATTTGGCAGAGTGCTTATGCGGAATTTTGGTTTACAGATACTCTTTGGCCGGATTTTGCTGAAATTGAATTTATGCAGGCAATTTTAGATTTTCAAAATCGAGATAGACGTTTTGGAGCAAGAAAATGAATTTATTAAAAAGAATTGTTATATCTATGATTTTTATCCCACTTTTAATTTTTTTATTCTACAAAAGTGGTTGGTATTTAATGTTTGCTTTAGGAATAATTACCGTATTGCAAAATATAGAGTTAAGAACAATGGTAAAGCAGAAATCTATTGATATACCTATAATTATTGTACCATTAAGTCTTTTTATTTTGATCGCTTTTTCCCATTTAAGTTTTGAATATATTATTCTATCTCTGCTTTCAATTATATTTTTTGTTTTGGGAAAAGACCTTTTTTTAAATAAAATTGAGGGCTCCTTTAAAAGAGTTTCGACTGCATATTTTAGTGTTTTCTATACTTCTGTGCTTCTTTCGACTTTAGCTCGAATCACCAGATTTGAGTTTGGTAATCTTTTTATAATTTCACTTTTAGCACTAATCTGGATAACAGATTCTGCAGCGTATTTTGTCGGAATGAGTATGGGTAAACATCGAGGAATATTTCCAGTAAGTCCCAAAAAATCTTTGGAAGGCTTTATTGGCGGATTTGTTTTTTCAATGATTGCTTCCTACTTTCTTTATTATTTCAAATTTATTCCACTTCGAGAAGCTCTTTTTGCAGGAATCTCCACCGGAATTTTCGGACAAATCGGTGATTTATTTGAATCAATGATCAAAAGAGATTTTGGAGTAAAAGACAGCTCAAACATTATTCCCGGTCACGGTGGAATTTTAGACAGGTTTGATAGTTTACTAATTGCCGCTCCGATTTATTACATTCTTCTTTCAATTTTTTAGAGGATTAAACTAATGCAGGAAAATACATTTAATTTTTTCAAAAATGAAAAGAAAATAGATGATAAAATGATTTTGATCACTGGTGGAGCAGGATTCATTGGTTCAAATTTTATTCGTTTTATGAGAAATAAATATCCTAATTATAAAATAATCAATTTTGATAAACTCACTTATGCCGGAAATCTGAATAATGTCTCATTGATGGAAGACAATCCTGATTATGTCTTTATGAAAGGTGATGTAGCAAATCAAAAGGATGTCAAAAATGTTTTTGAAGAGTTTAATCCTGATTATGTAATCCATTTTGCTGCTGAATCTCACGTAGATCGCAGTATATTGAATCCCGATGTTTTTCTACAGACTAATATTATCGGTACCCAGTATCTTTTAAATTTCTCACGACTAAATAACGTGAAAAAGTTTATATTTATTTCAACTGATGAAGTTTACGGCTCAATTGACAAAGATCATTGTACTGAGGAATCTCCAATTTGCCCTAACAACTATTATTCCGTATCAAAAGCTGCTGCCGACAATTTGGTGAAAGTTTCTTATCAAACCCACGGGCAAAGAATAAATATTGTTCGATGTTGCAATAATTACGGACAATTCCAATTTCCTGAAAAGTTCATACCGTTAATGATTTCAAATGCGATAAATAATAAAGATTTACCTATTTATGGAGATGGTAATTATTTTCGTGACTGGTTACATGTTGATGATAATTGTCGAGCGATTGATTTGGTATTGCACAAAGGTAGAATTGGTGAAATCTATAATGTTGGTGGAAATAATGAATGGAGAAATATTGATTTGGCAGAATATTTGCTAGAACTGATTGGTAAACCCAAAAGCCTTTTATCATACATTATGGATAGACCTTCGCATGATTATAGATACGCTGTAAATTTTAATAAAATTCGTTCTGAATTGTGTTGGCATCCGCTAATTGATTTTAAGATTGGAATTAAGCAAACTGTAGATTGGTATTTATCGCATCAAGATTGGTTGAATGAGATTATTTCAGGAGAATATTTAAAATATTATGATTTAAATTATAAGAATCGTGATGCACAGGAATAGGAGTTAAATTGAAAAAACTTTTTTATATATTTTTATCGTTGTTATTTACATCCTGTACTTTATCAACTCTTGCTAAGAATGATATTTCAGCAAAAAAAGGTAGTTTAGTTAAATATGAGAAAAAAAACTTTGAAAATACAAAACTTACCCGAATAGACACCTTAAATCTTCTTTTAGTTTATAAAGATGAAGAGATTGATTCTTTATACAAAAACATTGAAGGATTGAATTTTTCTATAGATTCATTAAGAACAGCCTTAGAAATTTCTAACAGTAGAGTTGCAGTAAATCAGGATTTTCAAATTCCGGATTCTATAATGTTTGCCGGTCGAGTATTTAATCTAAAAAATGAGAGAATTTTCAAAAAATTTGAGGAAATATATAGAGCGGAACTGAAATCAGCTCATAAATTCATTCCCAAA
This sequence comes from Candidatus Cloacimonadota bacterium, assembly GCA_021108315.1. GTDB lineage: Bacteria > Cloacimonadota > Cloacimonadia > Cloacimonadales > TCS61 > JAIORE01. Next base: position 23,936 of record JAIORE010000256.1, on the reverse strand, counting down.
AGCGGTAGATATTTTCCTCTAATCGATTCAGTTTTTTATAAGTATAAAGTTCCTTTAGATGCAAAATATCTCGCGATTGCTGAAAGTCGTCTAAATCCAATGGCAACTTCTCATGTGGGAGCTTCAGGAACTTGGCAATTTATGAAAAAAACAGCATTAGGCTACGGTATGAAGATCAATGAATTTGTTGATGAAAGACGAGATATTATAAAATCTACAGATTCAGCAGCAAAATATCTACGGAATAGTTATGAATATCTCAAAGAGAGAGGAATAGAAGATTGGCTTTTAGCAATGAGTGCTTATAATGCAGGTGTAGGAAGTGTTTCGAGAATTGCCAAACAACAAGGTGGAAAGGATTTTTTTGATGTGATCTTGCGCGTAGATGAAACAAATAAATATGTTTGGAGAGCAGTTGCCATCAAAATGATATTTGATAACGAAAAAGAGATATTCGGTAAAAAATTTGATCGTGATACTCCCCTTTTTGATGATTTGAAAATCGAAAAATTAACTCTGAAAGGATATTACAAAATTGACGAATGGGCAAAACTTCACGGTACAGCTGTAGGCAAAATTTGGGAAAATAATCCTTGGATAAAAATTCACAAAAGAAAAAGAAGAAAGTATTCACCGGTGAATGACCTCATTCTTCCTCCCGGTAATTTTTCTATTCTTGTTCCTAAAAGTGCAGTGAAAAATGAAGTAGAAATTGCGAGAATAGAAAAAAGTTTTCTCAAAAAAAATGAAGGTTATTATAGCTTTCATACTGTAAAAAAAGGTGATAGTTTATATAAAATAGCCAGAAAGTATAAGACCACAATTTCTAAAATCAAAAATCTAAACAATCTACGTTCCAATACTATTTACCCCGGACAGAAACTGAGATTGAAAGGAACAACTGCTACGAAGCAATATACTGTAAAAAAAGGTGATTCGGTATCTAAAATAGCCCAAAAGTTAGGTATTTCAACACAAAAGCTGATAAGTAAAAATAACCTAAAAATGAGAAAAGGAATTGTCATTATTCATCCCGGACAAAAATTATATTATTAATGAAGAATATTTTTCGGAAAATGACTTTAGCTGATCTGACACAAATTATGCAGATTGAAAAACAAGTATTTTCAAATTTTTGGAGTGAAGTTTTTTTTATTGAAACTATTGAAAAAGATATTTGTTATGTTAATAGATTAGATCGAGAATTAATTGGATATTTAGTTGGTAAAAAGTTCAATAAAGTCTTTTATCTTATGAACTTTGCCATTAAAAAAGAATTACATCATCAAGGGTATGGTATGCAAATGATGAGATTTCTATTGTCTTTTTTAATAAAAGAAAATTTTGATTTTGTGTTTTTGGATGTTAGAGAATCAAATAAAGCAGCTTCAAATTTATACAAGCATTTTGGGTTTGCTCCATATCGGAAAAAATTAAATTATTACAGTTCTCCTGTAGAAGATGCAGTTCAAATGCTCTTAAATTTTAATTGGTTTAAAAAATTATGAAAAAATTTGATTTTTTAGTTATTGGAAGCGGAATTTCTGGTTTAACGTTTGCTTTGCAAGCCTCAAAATTTGGTGAAGTAGCGATTATTACTAAGAAAAAACTGTTTGATTGTAATACAGATTTAGCTCAAGGTGGCATTGCTGCGGTTCTTGATAGGCACGATTCTATTGATGCACATATTAAAGATACTTATAAGGCTGGATCAGAGCTTGGAAAGAAAAAAGTTATTAGAACTATCGTTGAGCAAGGCTCTGATTTGATTCAATTTCTGATAGATATTGGTACGAAATTTACAACTGATAATAAGAATTTAGATAGAAGTATTGAAAATTTATCATTAACTCGTGAAGGTGGTCATACCCAAAAAAGAGTTGTTTATGCAGCAGATTCTACCGGACATGAAATTATGTTTGCTCTGGTTCAAGCTTGCCGGAAAAATTCAAGTATAGAAATATTTGAAGACCATTTAGCCATAGATCTGATAACTCAACATCATATTCCCCAAACAGAAAATTTTATCACAAGAATTACTTGCTGGGGAGCTTATGTTTTAGATGAAATTACTGGTGAAGTTAATATTTTTCAAGCAAAAAAAACGATGTTGGCAACTGGAGGAGCAGGTCAGGTTTATGCAAATTCTACTAATCCTGAAGTCGCTACTGGTGATGGCTTTGCTATTGCAAAATTAGCAGGTTCCAGAATTGCCAATATGGAATTTGTGCAGTTTCATCCTACCGCTTTTTATGATACGGAAGGTGATTCATTTTTAGTTTCAGAAGCTCTGCGCGGTGAAGGAGCTGTTTTGAGATTACCAGATGGTTCTACATTTATGGAAAAATATCATAAACAGGGAAGTCTTGCCCCAAGAGATGTCGTTTCCAGAGCAGAAGAATTTGAGATGAGAAAAAGAAATTTGAAGTATCTACTTTTAGATGCGACGAAAATTCCCAAAGAGAAGCTAAATTCACATTTTCCTTTTATCAAAAAAAGGTGTGCAGAAAAAGGAATTGATATTACAAAAGAGCCGATTCCCATCGTTCCGGCAGCTCATTATTTTTGTGGTGGAATTCTTACAACTGAGGATGGTTGTACTGATATAAAGAATCTCTTTGCTGCCGGAGAAGTTGCTTGTACCGGATTGCACGGAGCAAATCGTTTAGCTTCAAATTCTTTACTGGAAAGTCTGGTTGTAGCTTATCGAGCCGGAAACCATTCTTCACTTAAAAATGAAATAGAATTCCCAGAAATTCCAGAATGGCGTATAATCGGTGATTTTAATGAAAACGAGTGGATCGTGATTGCTAATAATCGAGAAATTATTCAAAAGATAATGCAAGGTTATGTGGGAATTTCTCGTTCCAAAAGATTATTGAAATATGCCGATTCACGAATTTGGAACATTTATATGGAGATCAATAATTTCTATCAACATAATCCGGTTAGAAAAGAAGTGATAGAAACAAGAAATATGGTAATCGTCGCCGGCTTAATTATTCGCTCGGCATTGATCAGAAAAGAAAGTAGAGGATTGCATTATATAATTGATTATCCCGACAAGGATGATAAAAATTTTAAAAAGGATACCATAATTTAATGAAAAAAATGTTTATAACCTTTGAAGGTATTGAGGGTTGTGGAAAATCAACCCAAGCAAAATTATTAAAAAAGTATTTAATAGAAAAAGGACATAAGGTTTTGCTAACGAGAGAACCCGGTGGACCTCAAATTTCCGAAAAAATCAGAGAACTTCTTTTAGATCCTTTCAACAAAGAGATGTTACCGGAAACAGAGATGCTTTTGTATATGGCTTCCCGAAGTCAACATACCGGAGAATGGATTATACCAGCTTTGCAGAAGGGAAAATTTGTGATTTCCGATAGATATTACGATTCAACAATTGCCTATCAAGGTGCAGCTCGTAAGATAGATCTGAATATTATCAATACAATAACAAAATATGCAACTTATGGTTTAGTTCCGGATATTACTTTTCTTATAGATTTACCAGCAGAAGTTGGACTTTCACGTATTTCTCCAGATAAAGCTGATAGATTGGAACAAGAATCGCTTGAATTTCATCAAAGAGTAAGAAAAGGATTTTTAAATTTTGCCGAAAACAATAAAAATCGTTATGTTATAATTGATGGAAAAGATAATATAGAAGATATTCAAAAAAATATAATAAAAAAAATGAGCATTTTGGAGGATTCAAATGAAGATTTTTAGAAATAAAAAAATAATGATAAGTATAAATATTATTGGCTGGTTAGTTGTTAGTTTTTTACTTTTCAATAATACCGCTCTTGCTCAAACTTCTTCTCAAAGAACTAACAATTATATGAAATTATCATTATTTAGTGATGTTTTGCGTAAGATCAGTGATAACTATGTTGAAGAAGTAGATTTTGATAAATTGATTGATGCAGCTATTAAAGGAATGCTTGATGAGCTCGATCCACATACAACTTATTTTGTCCCTGATGATTATGATCGTTTTCAGGCAGATACAAAAGGTGAATTCGGAGGTTTGGGTATATCAATTGATAAAAAAGGAGATTATATCACTGTGGTTTCACCGATTGAAGGAACTCCAGCTTATGAAATGGGAATTTTGTCCGGTGATAAAATCGTAAAAGTTGACGGTGAAAGCGTAGTTGGAATAGATACCAGAGATTCGATTAAACTTATGCGGGGTGAACCCGGGACTAAAGTTGTGATAACTATCAAACGCCCGGGAGCAAAAGATCTTTTAGATTTTGAAATTATACGTGATATTATTAAAATTGAAAGCGTTCCGTATGCTTTTAAAATGGATAATGGGATTGGGTATTTGCGCATAAGACAATTCAGTGCTACGACTTCAAATGATTTGCGTAAAAAACTTGATGAACTGGAAAGTGAAGGAATTAGAGGTTTGATTGTTGATCTAAGATTTAATCCCGGAGGTTTATTGAACGAAGCTGTGAATACGGTGAACGAATTTATCGGAAAAGATAAAAGAGTTGTTTTTACTAAAGGGAGAATCAAAGAAGCAAACCATGAATATTTTACTCGTTATAACAGAATCAGAACAGGATATCCGGTAATAGTGATGATCAATGAAGCTTCTGCAAGTGCTTCTGAAATTTTTGCAGGTTCTTTACAAGATTATGATAAAGGCTTGATAGTTGGGAAAACTTCTTTTGGAAAAGGTTCGGTTCAGAAACTATTTCCACTTTCTGATGGTAATGGAATTAAAATTACAACCTCAAAATATTACATAAATTCAGAAAGATGTATTCATAAGGATTTGAACGATAAATTGCTTAAAGATAAACGTATTAGAAATGGTGATATTTCTAAAGAAGAAATTGAAGAAATGAAAAAAGAATCGGAAGAGGAACATATCAAAGATATTCATTATACAGAATCAGGCAGAGTTGTTTACGGTGGTGGTGGTATCAATCCTGATGTTGAGATTGAACAAGATAAACTTACTAAATTAGGTGTAGAGCTTCGCAGAAAAAATCTTATGTTTAACTATGCTATTGATTATATGGTTGAGAATGAAAATGATGTAACTTTAAATTTTAGAGCTGGTGAAACAATGGTTTCCGATTTTATGGAATTTACCCAAAAAGATAGTATCGAATATGAACAAACTGAATTAGATAGCACTTACAATTGGCTGGAAAATACATTAACCAGTAATATTATTCGAAGAAAATTTGGTGATTTGGAGAGTTATAAAATTTCTATAAAAGAAGATAATCAATTACAGGAAGCTATTAAAATATTTGATCGTTTCCCAAGTTTAGTAGAAATGTTTACTTATGCAGAAGAGGAAAAAAAGAGTGACGAATCAGAATTTATTAGTGAAGAATGAGTTGATGGTTCATCTGAAAAATGAATTTAACCTTAAAATTATCTAATCAAAAATGGATAAATCCTCTTGTTGAATAAAATAGAAAATGCTAAAAAATACTGTTAAACAGGAAACTTTAGCATTTTTCTTTTAAAATATAATTACTACTTTCCGAAGCTTCTCTTAAAAAAATCTTACAAGTAATATTTGGAAAGTTATTTTTCATACAAATTTTTAACAACCTTCCGAATTCTTTTACCTAAGAATATTTACAAGAAGGCTTCGGAAGGGAATTCTGCTTCTCACAAAAAAATAGTCTGATCTCTTTTCGGTCCAACTGAAAGTACGGATATTTTCGTATCTAACATCTTCTCAATCGTTTTTACATAATTTTTAGTAGCAGAAGGTAAATCAGAAAAATCACGAATATGTGAAATATCCTCATTCCATCCTTCTAATTCGATATATTCGGGTTCAATTTTAGCTAATACTTCTGCATCATAAGGCATTTCCGCTAATTTTTCACCTTCATAAATATAATTCGTACAGATTTTTATTTTTTCAAATCCGGATAGAACATCAAGTAGAGTAAAAGCAATCTCATTAATACCATTGAGCATAATCGTATATTTGGCAGCAAATGCATCAAACCAACCGCAACGTCTTGGTCTGCCGGTGGTAGAACCAAATTCATTACCTTGTTTCCTGATTTGTTCACCATTTTCATTATGTAATTCGGTCACAAAAGGTCCTGCACCTACCCTTGTATAATAACTTTTGAAAATACCGATAATTTTATCAATTTTCTGAGGTGAAAAACCGCAGCCGGTAGAGATAGCACCGGAAATAGTATTTGAGGAAGTCACAAACGGATAAGTTCCAAATGTAATATCCAGTAGAGAGCCTTGAGCACCTTCAAAGATTATTTTTTTGTCACTTTTATAAGCCGTATCAAGAAGATAAGGTATTTGTTTTAAATGGGGTTTTAAATAATTTCCACATTCCAGAAGTTTATCAACCAAATTTTTATCAAGTTCTTCATAATTATGCCAAGTATGAAGTTTATCCAATTTTTGGAGTAATTTTTCTTTATCAAGAAGATCAAACATTTTTAACCCAAAGCGTGCTGAAGCATCTGCATAACAAGGTCCTATTCCACGTTTAGTTGATCCAATTTTAGTTTGCAGAGAACTTTGTTCACGTTTTTCATCAAGATATCTGTGAACAGGCAAGACTACATTCGCTCTGGGATCAATAATAAAACGGTTTTCAAAACCTATTCCTTGATTTTTCAGTTTTTCCATCTCGATTATTAATTGGAAAGGATCAATTACAACTCCGGCTGCTAAACCACAAATCTTTTGTGGATACAAGATACCGGACGGAATAAGATGAAATACATATTTCACACCTTTGGAATAGATCGTATGACCTGCATTATTTCCACCTTGAAAACGAATAATTAGATCAGATTTTTCTGCAAAGACATCAACCATTTTTGCTTTGGCTTCATCACCAAACATACAACCTAAAACAGCAGTAGAAGACATTTTTTACTCCTTGAAATTATTAGTATCGTACCGAAAAAACCTCTAAGAAAATTGTCAAATTTTTCACTATTTAATTTATCTGGAGTTGTCTGATTCAGTTAATTTGCAACCAAGAAAATATTTTTGTCTTATTTTTATTATTCTGAAATCTCTTAAACCGTTTCAACGGTTTGCCAATTAACTAATCATATATTTCCCAGTTCGTTTATTCTATCTAACTTATTGGAAAGAGTAGAGATATGATTTAAGAAAGCAGATTTTTTTATAAAACATGATGATCTTTTTATTGTCATCACTGAACTCATCCTGCTGTCCTTCTCTTAATTTCAAGAGAAGGAACATGAGAAAAGCAGGAAGAGCAAAACCTCTCTTACTCCTCTCTTCCCCTTACGAAGGGGAAGGGTTGGGGATGGGGTTAGAGAAGAAAAAAAGAGAATTTGAAGAATTGAAAATGAAGTGGGAAATGTTAATCAAGTTATTTTTATCCTTTATCTGCGTATTCAAAATAATAAAAAATATCAAATTAAATCTCTATTGGAATTTATATTGCTTATCCTTAAATTAAATTTAGAAATAATTTAAAAAATACTCTGGAGGAAACAATGAGTAAAAAGTTAGTATTAATTTTGGTTTTGGTTTTGGCAATTGCATCATTATATGCAAAAGATTATGATATAAATCTGCAAACCAATAGTAATTCAGTAGAAATGTTGAGAAATGATTATAATAATCTTAATCTATCATTCAGCTTTGAAGGGATTAATCATATCAATGTGGAAACAAAAAATGGTGTTTTTTCTGAATTGATCATCTCACAAGCCTATAGTACAGGAAATCTTGGGGAACCGAAATTACCTGCAATTAAAAAATTAATTGAAATACCTTATGGTGCAGAAGTAAGTGTAAGAGTTGTAAATTATGATGTTAATGAATTCAAATTAAGTGACAATGGAATATTAAATCCACTTATACCAGTTCAGCCATCATTAAGAAAAGATGTTGATGCCTCAACTGTAAAGTTTGAGTACAACGAAAAAGCTTACAGTGCTAATCAATTTACACGTTCAAAAATAGCTCAAGTAAATGTTTTAGGTCAAATGCGGGGAATGCGTATTGCTCGTTTAGAGATTTCTCCTGTTGAATATAATCCTGTTTCCGGTGTTATTAGAGTTTATAATAATATAGATATTGAAATTGAATTCACTGGAAGTGATATTGCTCAAACAGAATATTTAAAGAAATCTACAGCATCTCCTTACTTTAAAGTTGTTTATGACAAAATTTTAAATAGCAGAGATTCTTATGATGACAATCCTGATCTTGTTACTTATCCTATAAAATATTTAATAGTTTCCGATCCAATGTTCGAAACTCAATTACAACCCTTTATCGAATGGAAAATTAAAAAAGGATTTGAAGTAATAGTTGCTTATACAGATGATATTGGTAGTTCATATAACTCGATTCGATCTTGGATTCACGATCAATACAATGCCGGTACTCCTGAAGATCCTGCTCCAAGTTTTTTCTTACTCGTAGGTGATACAAACCAGATCCCTGCAATTATGGGATCTTCTTCAGGTAAGATGACAGACTTGTATTATGCAAGTGTAGATGGTGATTATTTCCCTGAAATGTATTATGGAAGATTTTCTGCAAATAATGTAGCTCAATTACAACCACAAATAGATAAAACTTTGTATTATGAACAATATCTTTTCGAAGATCCCTCCTATCTTGATAATGTTACTCTAATAGCTGGACATGATACAACTTGGAATCCGAGAGTTGGGCAAGCAACTATTCAATATGGTACGGAAAACTATTTTAATTCTGCTCATGGATTTGATGAAGTTCATGAATATCTAACAAGCTATACAGGATGCTATGATACTGTTAATCAAGGTATTGGATATATCAATTATACTGCTCACGGTAGTGATACATCTTGGGCTAATCCTAGCTTGAATCAAACTACTGTAAATAATTTTTCTAATGTAAACCAACCAACAATTGCTGTTGGAAACTGCTGTTTAACCGGTAATTTTGGTTACAATGTTAGTAACAATGACGGTGAGTGCTTTGGTGAAACTTGGTTGAGAGCAGATAATGCTGCCCTTGGTTATATCGGCTCATCACCATCATCTTACTGGTTTGAAGATTTTTATTGGTCTGTAGGAGCTTTTCCATTAGTAGGAAACAATAATGGTTATGTTCCTACTTATGAGGAAACAACTTGGGGAGCTTATGATGGAGCTTTTGTTACTGATTATGTAGCAATGGACGCTACCGTTTTTATTGGAAATCTATCTGTTACCGAAATGGATTCGCAAGGTTTTCCTCAACAAGTGAATGGCTCTGCTCCATTATACTACTGGCAATCATATAATCTCCTTGGAGATCCATCTATTTTGCCATATTTCACTCAAGGTAGTGTAAACGATGTTTCCTATTTGGATATTCTTCCACTTGGTACCGGTTCTTTTGATGTAACAACAGAACCCGGTTCTTATGTTGCAATATCATTTGAAGGTGTTTTACATGGTGCTGCTCTTGTAGGTGCTTCTGGCGTGGTAAGCGTAACAATTGATCCTATTAACGATAGTGGAATGGCAGATATTGTTGTTACCAAATCACAATATCAACCTTATATTGAACAAGTTTTGGTTGCTCCTCTCGAAGGTGCTTATGTTACTATTGATGAGGTAACAATTTCTGCTGGAGATGATGATGTAATCGAATTTGGTGAAAATGTTGATATTTCTGTAACTCTAAAAAATGTTGGAACAGAAACAGCTTCTGGTACAAATATGACTTTGTCAATTGATGACCAGTATATAACACTTACAGATGATTCGGAAACTATTGGTACAATTAACGCAGATCAAACAATTACCTTTAACAACGCTTTTGTTTTTTCAGTTTCCAATAATGTACCAAATGATTATCAATTCCAATTTGATGTGATGATTAGTGCAGGAAATAATGAATGGCCCAATAGCATTCCACTAACTGCTTATGCACCTGTTCTCTCCATTTCAGGAATTGCAGTTAGTGATGATGCGAATAATATGCTTGATCCCGGTGATAGAGCAGATATTCTGGTTACTGTAATTAATGAGGGTGGGGCAAAAGCAACAAATCTTCTGGCAATTCTTTCATCTCAAAGCAATTTTATAACATTCAATGATGATAGTGACGAAGTGGCAAGCTTAGAAGCTTCAACAAATGCAACATTTACTTTTGATATAAATGTATCGGAAGATGCAGAAGTTGGAGATAATGCAATATTTAATTTTAACATATCAGCAGATAATGAATGTGAACATAGTGAATCGTTTGCCTTAAGTTTGGGTCTTGTTTTAGAAGATTTTGAAACTGGTGATTTTAGTCAATTCCCTTGGGAATTTGAAGGAGATAGTAATTGGGAAATCTCTACCGAAGCTTATCAAGGAGATTATGCAGCAGTATCCGGTTCAATTTCTGATGCTCAAGTAACTACTATTTATCTTCAACAAAATATTAGTAATGATATTGAATTTAAATTTTGGAAAAAAGTATCTTCCGAATCCGGTTATGATTTTTTCCGCTTTTTCCTTGATGGTCAAGAATTGGGAATTTGGAGTGGAGATGAAGATTGGTCGGAAGAATCTTACGACATAACTGCAGGAGATCATGAATTTAAATGGGAATATAGTAAAGATAGCTCTGTAAGCGGTGGAGATGATTGTGCTTGGCTTGATAATATTAATTTTACTGGTAATGTGACCCCACCTGCTGAACTTGTATGCAACCCTAATGAATTTTCTCTGGAAATGCAACCAAATACTACTCAAGATAGAACGTTAACATTAGAAAACATTGGTGGTGAAGAACTAAATTATACTATTTCGATTCAAAACACTACCGAAGGAAGAAACCTTACCGGTTCATATATGGAATGTGATGCTGGAGATTTTACTCCTGGAAATTCTGTAACTTGGACATTCTCTGTATATTGTGAAAGTGATGATAATGAATGGATCGAAGATGTCTGGGTTCAATTTCCAAGCGGAGTTGTAGTTAATTCATCTACTGATCTTGTTGGTGGCTCAGGTGGAGATATTCCTTCCGAAAATATTACCGGAGATGGAATTGAAATGCACTGGGGTGGAGATGGCTATATGGCTGATGGACAAGTTGCCACTGCTACAGTAGATGTGACTATTGGTGCTGGTTTTGTTGGCAATATTTCATTACCTTATGTTATCCATGGAGACGAATGGGGAGATGAACCACATGAAATTACCGGAGAAATGACCCTAACAAGTAGTGGAGAACCTTTAACATGGCTAACTTTAAGTTCAAATAGTGGTTCTATAGGAGCCAACAATTCTGAAGAAATCATACTTACTTTTGATACTAATGAATTGGAAAATAGTACTTACACTGCAAATTTAATTATTACTCATAATGGAAGAAACGAAGAAATTATTCCAATTACTCTTGTAGTTGATCCTGATGCTGATGGCAATAATGATATAATTTCTTTGAAAACAAATTTGGGAACCAACTATCCCAATCCGTTCAATCCTGAAACTACTATAAAATATAACCTCAAAACAGATGCAAATGTAGAGTTGGAAATTTATAATATCAAAGGACAAAAAGTGAAAACCTTAGTAAATAACGAAATGAAAGCTGGTGCTCACACTATCGTTTGGCAAGGGAAAGACGAAAATAACAATTCTGTAAGTAGTGGTGTATATTTCTATAAATTAAACACAAAAAATTGTAGAGAAAATTTTACAGCAACTAGAAAAATGATCTTGATGAAATAGTGTCTTTGGAGTCAAAAATCTCGAGTTGAGTTTTCCAAAAAACCCGACTCGGGGTTTTGAACTTGCGACATGGTCGCTTTACTCCATAAAATTGTTACTAAAAAAGATGAAATGAGTTGCCCAAGGTTTAAATTGAACTTTGGGATACTTCAAAAAGGAGAAATTATGAAAAAAACTTTAGTTTTGATCGCTTTATCATTGTTCACATTGTTTAGTTTTGCAGAAATCGTGAATATCAATGATAATGCAAAACAGGTTAATGTGTTGTCTTCAAATGATAATCAAACAGTTATTGAGTACAATTTTGGTGAATTCAGTAGAGAAATTGTGAATATTGATGGTGAAAATTATTACAATGTATTTTTGGATTCGGAAGCACCTTTAATGGAAAAAGGAAACCCAGCTTTACCAAAATTTTCACGAAGTATTATAATTCCAAACAATGCTGGAATGGAAATTCAGATCGTAGAAAAAGAGTATGTGGAATACGATATGAGAATTGCACCTTCCAAAGGTAGAATTTTACGTAATATTGATCCCCAAACCGTACCTTACGATTTTTCTGATGTTTATGAGAATAATGATTTTTTCCCTCAAAAGAATGCTTATCTTGGAGAACCTTATATTCTCAGAGATTATCGTGGCGTTACTGTAAATGTAGTTCCATTTGCTTATAATCCCCAAACTAAAATTTTACGTGTTTATCACTATATTGTAATTGAAATAAACAATGTTGGAAATGGTTCTGTAAATGTAAAAAATACATATACTCAAACTCATAACAAACATTTTCAAGCTGTTTATGAAAACCACTTTATTAATTATCTTGATGCGAAATATGAACTTGTAGATGAACATGGCAGAATGATCGTGATTAGTTATGGATCTTTTATGGATGCAATTCAACCTTTTGTAGATTGGAAAATTCAAAAAGGTTTTCAGGTTGATGTTTATAATATCTCAGATATTGGTAATGCAAATAATATCGAATCTTTCATTCAAAGTCAATATGACTTGAATGACGGTCTTGCTTTTGTACAGCTTGTTGGTGATAATGCCCAAGTTCCTTCTTTGATGAACGGCGGTTACGGAGCAGATCCCAGATTTGCTTTGGTGGATGGGAATGATCCTTATATGGATATTTTTGTCGGACGTTTTTCAGCAGAAAATGTTGCTCAGGTAGAAACACAGGTTTTACGCTCGGTTTGGTATGAAAGAGATATCATAGATGGAGATTGGCTTGCCAAAGGTATGGGAGTTGCCTCAAATCAAGGAACCGGTGATGATAATGAATATGACAATGCTCATCAAGATGTTATCAGAGGAAAATTATTAGATTTTGGCTATACCGAAGTTGATCAAATATATGATCCTTCTGCAAACTCAACCCAAGTTGCAAATGCTCTGAACAATGGACGAGGAATTGTAAATTATACAGGTCATGGTTCTACTTCTGCTTGGAATTCCAGTGGATTCGGTGTTGGTCATATAAACAATCTTACTAATGACTATAAATTACCTTTTGTGAATACTGTTGCTTGTCTTAATGGAAATTTCACCGGTGGAACTTGTTTTGCAGAAGCTTGGATGCGAGCTACACACAATGGTAATCCTACCGGAGCAATTGCAATTTTTGCTTCTTCCATAAATCAATCTTGGGATCCTCCTATGGCAGCTCAAGATGAAAGTGTTGATATGATTACCGGAAGCTTAAATTATGCCGGAAATCCCGGTGTGATGACTACACTTGGTGGACTTTGGTTCAATGGTGAAGGTGAAATGCTTGATCTTTATCCGAATTCCACAGCAGAATCTGAAACCTGGCATATTTTTGGTGATGCTTCTTTGCAAGTAAGAACTAAAGTACCGGAAACTATGACTATTTCACATTCAGGGACTCTCATCATTGGACAAACTACTTTTGATGTTTCAGCTGGAGTAGAAAATGCAATGGTTTGCTTATCGGCAGATGGTGTTCAATACGGAGCAGGATTCACTAATGATTCTGGAATGGTTACAATTACAATGGAAACTCCTCCAGCTTCTCCTATGGATCTTACGCTTACTGTATCTGCTTATAATAAAATCACAAGTGTTGAAACGATCGGAGTTATTTCCCCTGAAGGTCCATATCTAATAATTAGTGATGTGCAAATTGATGCAGGTGGTGATGATATTATTGAATTTGGTGAAACAGTAACTCTTGATATAACTATAGAAAATGTTGGTGTTGAAGATGCAACAAATTCAGTTTTACAATTTACAGAAGATGATTCCTACATCACTTTAACAGATTCAAATGAAACTTTTGGAGATATTGCAGCGGGTGAAAGTGTTACTTTGAACAATGTAATTTCTTTTACAGTTGACTCAAATATTCCCAATGAACATCTATTTGAACTCATTAGTGATATTACTTGTACAGGCTATGATTTTGATGGTTCAGAGAATTTTACTGCGTATGCTCCAATATTGTTGATCTCTAATATTGAAATTAGTGATGATGACAATAATATGCTTGATCCAGGTGATAGAGCAGATATTTTGGTAACGCTATCAAATAATGGTGGTGCCAAAGCTCAAAATTTAACAGGTATTTTGTCTTCTCTAAATAATTTGGTAACTTTTAATGAAAACACTGACACATCTACAATGATAGAAGCTGGAGAAACAATTATTTTTATATTTGATATCAATGTTTCAGAAGATGCGGAAACCTGTGCTCTTGCTGAATTTTTACTAAATACTACTGCAGATAATGGCTATTCTGAAAATGAAGCTTTTGAACTGACAATTGGTATCGTTATGGAAACTTTCGAAACGGGTGATTTTAGCAGTTTTGAATGGGAATTTAGCGGTAATGCTGATTGGCAAATTGTTACTGAAGCTCATGAAGGAAGTTATGCTGCTAAATCAGGAACTATCTCACACAATTCAACTTCTGAGATTTTATTAGAGATGCCTGTTTCTCAAGCTGACGAAATCAAATTCTGGAAAAAAGTATCATCAGAAAACAATTATGATTATTTGAAATTCTATATAGATAATCAACAAATTGCTGAATGGTGTGGTGATGAAGATTGGTCATTAGAGACATTTGATGTCTCAGCCGGAACTCATACTTTTAAATGGGTATATTATAAAGATGGTTCAGTAAATAGTGGTTCTGATTGTGCTTGGATTGATGATATTACCTTCCCTGGTGTTGGTTCTATACCTGCATCACTTGAATCTGATCCAACTGAATTTGTTCTAACTATGCCACAAAATACAGTTGAGGATACGACATTGACCTTAGAAAATGTGGGTGAGAATGGTTTAGATTACTCTATTACAAATCAATTCAATTGGTTAGCTTTTAGTTCAACTGAGGGAAGTTTAGATGTGAATGAATCAGAAGAGATCACTCTTACTTTCGATACTACAGATTTAGAAGCTGGAGTTATCAGTGAAGATATCATAATTATGTATAATGGCAGAAGTGTGCTCATTATTCCGATAGAATTAACTATTGAATCGGTTGATGCTAATGATGATATGATTCCTTTAGTGACAAGTGTTGGAACAAACTATCCAAACCCATTTAATCCTGAAACTACTATCAAGTATCAGTTAAGTGAATCAGGAATGGTTCAGATGGAAATCTATAATGTTAAGGGACAAAAAGTGAAAACTCTGGTAAATATTGCTTTAGACAAAGGCTACTATGATGTAGTTTGGGCTGGAGATGACGATAACAATCGTAAAGTAAGTAGCGGAATTTATTTCTATACATTTAGAACTTCAAGATTCACTACTACTAAAAAAATGATTTTGATGAAGTAAAATTTGGATTGCATCAAGTATCTTGATGCAAATTCGAATAAAAAAAAGACCTGCATTATACATAATGTGGGTCTTTTTTATTTTTCCAGCCCAAAACGAAATTTCACTTGACGGCAGAAAAATGTTTTTGTTTCTAATTAAAAAGAAGTTTGGAGGTTTTATGAAAAAATTAATCATGGTTGTTTATGTATTAATCGTTTGTTTCGCTAATATAACTGCTTTCAGTGAAAATATTCCTGTTCCAGTAAAGTATGATATCTATATGTCAAAAGATGTGGTAACTATTGGAGACACATTAAATGTTAGGGTAGAAGTATATTTAGATAAAGAGCATAAAAATTATCAACAAGGTAAAGAATATAGTGTTGTTTCTGAAAATGTATTTATTGGAGATAAATATCGGTGTCGGAATTCTGATTTTTTAAAATACGATGATCTTATGATAATTTCTGATACACAGCAGCAAATATCATATCAATATACATTAATAATAATAAATGCAACTAATCAAAGTCTTAAACTACCCTTAATAGTAGTTAGAGAAATAGGTGGTAACAAAGCAACAATTATTCCTATAAGAGTTATGAGTAGAGTGATTCCACACAATAAAAGAAAAAAATCCGGTTTTTTAGAGATGAAAATTGATGAAACAAAAAAAAATAGAGTAAATAAGTAGGAAAATCATGAATAAAGAATTAATAAAAATTGCTAAAAAAGTCTCTCAAAACGCTCATGCACCATATTCCAATTTTAAAGTAGGGGCAGCCTTAATAACTAAATCTGGTAAAATATTCAGTGGATGTAATGTGGAAAATGCTTCTTATGGATTAACAATGTGTGCCGAAAGAGTAGCAATTTTTAAAGCTGTTTCGGAAGGATTTAAGGAATTCATTGAAATGGTTATCTATGTGGATTCTGATACGTTATTTTCGCCTTGTGGAGCCTGTAGGCAAGTTATCGCAGAATTTAGTTCAGATATAAAAATTACAATTTTTTCAAACAAGGAGCAAATTGAAACAACAATAAAAGAGTTGTTACCACTGGCTTTCAAACTTTAGCAAATTTGTCCTCAAGTATCTTAAAAGCTTTACAGGAAGAATTATCTGTAATAGTTTCTCTAATTTGCTGAGCACATTCAAGAGGTGTATATTTATCTGTATCTACCTTAATATCATAAACACCATGAGAATGGACAAGATTGTATTGAAAACGAGCTAAACCGATTTTTCGATCTCCACGATTACGTTCTCTTTTTTCAAGTTCTTCTAAAGGACAATGAACTCCTACAAAAAGAACTTGAAAATTAGCCAAAACATTTACACATTCTTTTAACCATTCCTTATCTTCAAGTACATGATCAACGATTATATTATTTCCGGTAGAAGCTAAAGCAGAGATTGAATGATGCATTCCGTGAATTATCTTTAAAATTTCCTTATTAAAAGTTTCATTACATTCACCTTTCAAATATTTTTGGGGTAGCATATTGATGAAGTTATCAACAGATACGAGAAGATAGGCTTCTTCGCTGATTTGCTGTAATTCCTTTGCAATAGTTGTTTTGCCAGAGCTTGATGTTCCATTCAGAAAAATAATTTTACCTTTTTCCATTAAATCCTTTTTTTGAAATATTTCTTTTTATCCGTGTAAATCCGTGGCAAAATTCTTTTTGGTTATTCCAACTCCCAATCTGTACCATCTACTGTATCTTTCAAAATTATTCCCAGTTTTTTCAAATCATCTCTAATTTGATCGGACATTTTCCAGTTTTTCTCTTTTCTAAATTGTAACCTGTATTCAATCATAAGGTTTATTAAATCTTCCGCTATTGTTCCAATGTTATTCTGTAATTTCTCTTCCAAATTTTGAAAAAACCCTAAGACTAAACCAAGTTCTACCAGAAGTCTGGCAAATTGCTTCTTAGAAGAATTTTCAATTGTTGGATTTTTGATTTTTTTTACTATTTCAAAAAGGACTGCGATAGCTTTTGCAGAATTAAAATCGTCATCCATTGCTTCTTTGAATTTTTTGATAAGCTCAATTTGTTGCTTCTCATATTCTATCTTTTCGTCAGAGAAACTGAGATAATCTACCTGTTTTAAAACCTGATAAAAACCTTCAACTGCTTTGCTGGATTCGATAATAATAGCTTCATTAAAATCAATTGGACTGCGATAATGCTTTGATAAAAAGAAGAATCTGATTGCTTCCGGTTTATATTTTTTCAAAATATCTCGAGCTGTGAAAAAATTATTCAAACTTTTGGACATTTTTTGACCTTCGATATTCAAATATCCGTTGTGCATCCAATAATTTACAAATCTTTTGTTTCGTGATGCTTCTGCCTGAGCAATCTCATTTTCGTGATGCGGAAATATCAGATCAATTCCACCACCGTGTATATCAAAAGTATCACCAAGATATTTGCGTGACATCACCACACATTCTGTATGCCAACCAGGACGACCTTCTCCCCAAGGACTTTGC
Organism: Candidatus Cloacimonadota bacterium; assembly: GCA_021108315.1. Taxonomy (GTDB): domain Bacteria; phylum Cloacimonadota; class Cloacimonadia; order Cloacimonadales; family TCS61; genus JAIORE01. Next base: position 5,901 of record JAIORE010000256.1, on the reverse strand, counting down.
CATTTTGGTTCTCCAGCTTTTGATTTTTTCCAAAGAGTAAAATCAGCCGGATTTTTCTTTTGGAGATTAGCTTCTACGCGAGCTCCAGTTTTCAAGTCTTCAATTTTTTTACCGGAGAGTTTCCCATAATTTTTAAAGTTATTTACAGCGAAATAAACATCACCATTATTTTCGTAGGCATAACCTTTTTTCTCCAAATCTTTGATCAATGTAATCATCTCGTCTACAAATTCTGTCGCTCTAGGTTGATGATCAACTTTCCCAATTTCCAAAGCACTCAGATCTTCATAAAATGCATCAATGTATTTAGCTGCAATTGTTTTTACTGGAACTTTCTCTTTTATGGATTGCTCAATCAATTTGTCATCAATATCGGTAATGTTTTGGGTAAAAGTTACCTTATAATCTATAAATTCAAAGTAACGTCGCACCACATCAAAGAATAAAAATGGGCGAGCATTTCCAATATGGAAATAGTTGTAAACGGTCGGACCGCAGACATACATTTTGATTTTTCCGGATTCAACAGGTATGAATTCCTCTTTTTTCCTAGTAAAAGTATTATATATTTTCATAATTTTTCCTAAAATTTTTGCCACAGAATTTCACGGGCAAAGAAAAAGATTTTGAAACCACGAATTAGCACGAAAAAGAAAGAGAATTTTTTTTTGTCTGAATTTGGATTTATAAGATTTCTTGATTAATCCGATAAATGACTATCCTGTTAGTTCCGAATAAATAATTTCAATTTGTGACACCAAGCATTTAGCAATATCTTAATTACTTGCATTTTATGGTGTTATGATATATTCTTTAATCGGAATTCACAAAAATATGACTACTATTTTTTAATTTCCATAAAATGTTCATCTGATTCATCTTTTATTAACATCTTAATTTCTATAACGTTACACGAATATAGCTGAAATAAATAAACTTTTAGATACTTCTTGAGGATTAAACAGGATAGTCATTATCCGATAAATCTTGTAATCCTGCAAATCCAAATTCAGACGTTTTCTCTTTTTTTCTTAACTATTCATCCCAAATGCTTTCGGGATTATTCATCGTTCACTATCTTTTTCAATAATCGTAATAATAGTATCGCTATATTTTTTCTGAAAAAAAGTCATTTCATCAATTAAATCAACAATTATTTCTTGGGGAGAATGCTCAACGACTATTTTCCCTGATTCATTTAATAGAGAATTTTCTAAAATAAGTTCTATCGTTTTATTTACCAAATTTTTATCATAAGGAGGATCCATAAATATTAAGTCATATTTTTTGTCCGTCTTCTTAAGGAACGAACTCACTTTTTTACGATAAATATGTGATTGCTCTTCACACTTTAATTTTTGAATATTTTTGATAATTGCCTGAATAGCTTTCTCAGAGAACTCAATAAAATCTACAAATTTTGCTCCTCGACTGATAGCTTCCAATCCCAGAGAACCACTCCCGGCATATAGATCTAAAACTAATAAATTCTCACAATTAAAGATTGTTGAGAAAATAGCTTCTTTGATAAAATCAGTTGTCGGTCTGGTAGTGTTTCCAGAAACAGAAAACAGATTAGTTTTTTTGAATTTTCCGGTGATTATTCTCATTTTTCCTTCGTCTATAATAACGAAATTTTAGTTCTAATTGTTGAGGTTCATATTCATAATTAGGGCAACTAAAAAGAATCACATCAGCAGATTGCTTGCATTTATTATAACATTTCGAGCATAGTTTATTTATTTTTGGTTTGTTCTTTTTATCTTTCATAACCGTTTCCTACAAGTGTTTCCCATACTTCTGAAAGTTTGATGTCATCTAAATTTTTCTGTTTCCCAAACACAGCAATTAGCGTATCTTCCAGATCGTCCTGTTTGATATTTCCCATTAGATCTGTAAATTTCTTGATTTGAGAATCTTTTGAATCATTTTCCGGTTGTTCAAAATCATCAATTTCAATTTCTGGGGAATCACCTATTAATGAGGAAAAATTTTCATACTGTTTTTTAGGGTATATTTGGAAAAATATTTTATCTTCAATTGAGAATATCTCGTCAATCAAAGTGTTGTATTTAAAACTGTTTTCTTTGAACAGCTTTTTGCCGAGTGTTTCAATCTTCATTTCAATTTCAAGATCTTTTGCGTCTTTTCTCAGCTGATTATAGATTATCAAAGCATCTAATAAGTGATTTTGAGATTCATACAATTTTGCTAATGTAAGTGTTGCAACTGTCATTTTCTTTCACCTACAAAAATATGATCTTTAAATTTTTCAAACGTTTTTTGTCCAATCCCTTTTACTTGCATAATTTGTTCAATTGTTGAGAAACCACCTAATTCCGTACGCAATTCAATAATCTTTTTTGCTTTGGAAGGACCAATTCCTTTCAATTTTATTAGAAGATTTTCATCAGCACTGTTTATATCAATTTTTTCAGTAATTATTTGTTCTGTTTTTTTCTTTGGTTTTGATTTTACTTTTTGATTATTACTAACTTTGATAGTATCTTTTTTAGCTTTTGAATTTCCTATTTCTGATATTTCTCCGAAATCTATAAAATAATTTTCAATTTTCAGATAGGATTTTTCTCCAATTCCTCTGATGTTCAATAAATCTCTTTTGTTATTAAATCCAGTTTCTGTTCTAAATGCAATGATATCAGAAGCACGTTTTTCACCAATTCCCGGAATTGACATTAGTTGTTTCTTTGTTACGATTGTTAGATCATATTTTATTTCAAAGTCTTCTTGTAGGGCAACTTTCAAGCTATCTGTTGCTTCCGGATTTTCTTCTGCAATCAAGCCAGTATATTGTACTAAGAAACCAACAAATCCGAAAAAGATCAAGAAGATGAGAATTCTTTGTTCATCGGGCGTGAACCAATTATTAAATGGATTTTTCATTTTTCCGAATAGATAAGAGTAACTAATGTTTGCCCGACAACATACAAAGAATGTGAGGAACATTGTTCGGGTGTATCATTGATAGTGTGCCAAACCGGATAATCAAAATCAATAATATCTATAGCATTAAAGCCCTCTTTTATCAAAGAATAATGATCATCAATAATCGCAGTAACTATTTTGGATTTGAATTCCGTGAAACCTAAATCTTGAGCAATATCCCAAACTTCATTAACCAAAGCAGGTGAATTTTTATATGAAAAGAACTCCATATTAATCGCTAAATCTTTATCTCCAATCATATCCACCACGATTGCTTTTTCAGGTTTTTCACCTTTGAAATTTTCAGCATAATACTTTGAACCTACACACCAAGTATCATCATTACCGTAGCTTCCCATATCTTCCAAATCAAAAAATACAAGATCAATGCCATATTGAAGAGGTTCATTATTTGCCAAAATTCTTCCAATCTCAAAAAGAACCGCAACTCCGGAGCCACCGTCATTTGCACCCATTACAGGTTTAGAATGGTTCAGAGAATCTGCATCTTTATCTGCCCAAGGTCTGGTGTCATAATGAGCTCCAAGCAGAATTCTTCGACTTTTTCTAGGATAAAATGATGCCGTAATATTTTGACCATCAATTTCTACATTATCAATTTCAACAATATATTCCTGAGTTTCTATCTGTGCTCCCACAGCTTCCATTTCAGAAATTATATATTTTCTCAAAATCTTAATCTCTTCTGTTCCCGGATATCTGAATCCAATATCACACTGCTCTTCTATTTTCTGGAAAGCTTTTTCTCCATCAAATTCCGGGATTGTCTGTGAACAACTGATAATTAGAAACAGAATAATTTGATACAATAAAATCTTTTTCATATTTATCCCATATCTAAACTGAGTTTTTTTAGAGCTTAGATTATATTTTTTTCAAAAAAAATCTAAAGTATATTCTGTCAATATCAAACATCTCAAATTAATTGTAATTTTACAGAAAAATTTATATTTAAAATTTAGAAATGTATTTGACGAAAAATAATTAACTGAATTTATATAATAACTTGGAGGAATTTAGTTCTTGTTCCTCCCGAAAACATTCGGGATATTTGGAAATATTAAGAATGAATAGTTATAGAGTGCAGCAAGCACCTTGATGCAAGCTTTATAACTTCTTTTCTAAAGCTTTTTTTTACATTGTCTGAGGTAAATTTGTTCAAAAGATTAATCAAATTCAATAAATAATAGCATTTTTCTTGACACTATTTTCACGAATTAAAATAAGTAATTATATATTTAGAAAGAAAATTAATAGGATAGTATATGTTTAATCAAAAAGGATTTTTGTTAGATTTAACAAATTGTAATTTAAATAATTGGTGGTGGATTTTGTAGTCCACTATCTATAATTGTATAAAAATATAAGCCGTAGATGGTGTAATATCATCTGCGGCTTTTTGTTTGTAAAAAGTCGCTTAAAAAGCGACTTTTTTGTTTATTGAAAAGAATGTTGAAGCAGTTCAAAAAAAACTAAGGAGAAAAAAATGGAAACTACAACAGCAAAACAAATACCGGATACAAACGGTTATTTCGGAGAGTATGGTGGAGCATATCTTCCACCTGAATTATTGGATGTAATGAATGATATAACTTCATCATATCTGAAGTTAAAAGATTCTGAAGAATTCAAAACAGAACTAAAACGTTTGAATAAGCATTATACAGGAAGACCTTCACCTGTTTATCACGCCAGAAGCTTGTCTAATCATATTGGTGGAGCTCAAATCTATTTTAAAAGAGAAGATTTGAATCATACTGGTGCTCACAAAATCAATCATTGCCTCGGTGAAGTCTTACTTGCTAAAAAAATGGGTAAAACAAAAGTCATAGCAGAAACCGGAGCAGGTCAACACGGTGTTGCATTGGCTACAGCAGCTGCTTTACTTGGTTTGGAATGTGAGATTCATATGGGAGAAGTAGATATTAAAAAAGAATATCCCAATGTGATTAGAATGAAAATTTTAGGTGCAAAAGTTATTCCGGTATCTTTTGGGCTGAAAACTTTAAAAGAAGCTGTAGATTCAGCATTTATGGCTTATATGAAAGATACAAAAAATCAATTTTATGCAATTGGTTCTGTTGTTGGTCCTCATCCATTTCCAATGATGGTTAGAGATTTTCAGCAGATCGTAGGCGAAGAAGCGAAAGAACAGTTTTATGAAAAAACCGGTAAATTACCGGATCATCTCGTAGCTTGTGTCGGTGGAGGTTCAAACGCAATTGGGCTTTTCACCGCTTTCTTAGATGATAAAAATGTTCAGATTCATGGTGTCGAGCCAGCTGGAAAAGATTTCAAAACAGGAAATCACGCAGCAACTCTCACACTTGGTAAGCCGGGAGTTATTCACGGATTCAAGTGTTATCTATTGCAAGACGAAAAAGGAGAACCTTCTCCAGTTCATTCAATTGCCAGTGGTTTAGATTATCCGGGAGTTGGTCCGCAACATTCATATCTCAAAGATATTAAAAGAGTTCAATATAAAACAATAAATGATGTGGAAGCAATTGAAGCCTTTAGTACTTTATCGCAAGTTGAAGGAATTATTCCTGCTTTGGAAAGTGCACATGCAATTGCTTATGCAATGAAATTGGCTTCTAAACTTGATAAAGATCAAACAATACTTGTAAATCTTTCCGGTAGAGGTGATAAGGATATTGATTTTATTGCGGAGAACTATGGAGATATGGTCGGAATTGACTGAAATTGTATAAATATTAAAAAGACCGAAGCAGTTATTTGTTACGGTCTTTTTTTAGGTTTTAATTTCTTTCTGAAGCTTCTAAATTAATAACTCTTTCACATTGAGTCGGAAATTTTTTCATATTCTAACCTTCCGAACCCTCTTCATCAGAAAACTTGAAACATTAGTTTCGGAACGTTTTTTACTTTTCGAAACTAAAGTAATAATAAATAATAATTTGACTATTTTTA
>JAIORE010000436.1 GCA_021108315.1 Candidatus Cloacimonadota bacterium | reverse complement strand
TTTAAATCTATATTTATAATAAAATAGTATTAAAATGAAAATTTACAAGTATCAATTCATCTGCGAACATCTATAACAATAGATTCTATCATAAAAAACCTTCTCTATAAAATTTTCATGACAAAAAATCTATTGAATTTGTTTTGTCTAAAGATATTTAAAATTAATTTGGGAACAGTAAACTAAATAATTTTCAAATCATTGTAGCTTAAATTCGTGATATTATAAAATAACAACTTGAAACACATTATGAGCCTAAATGAATATAGGTTTAGAAAAAGGTGGGAAATATTTCCCACCTTTGTTTGTATCATCTTTTTGGTAATTTTGGTAATGAAAGATCCGGACGTTTATCAAAAGCGGGTCGAATAACAGGTTTCTTCTGCAAATCTTCTAATAACAATTGAACTCCTTTTTCTAATTGCGGGTCTTTATCTTGAACATAATCTTTGGGGTAGATATCTATTTCGATATCGGGATCTGTTCCATAATTTTCTACAGACCAGCCAACATCTTTGAACCAAAAAGAATATTCCGGTTGAGTCGTGATAGACCCATCAACCAAAGAGTATTGACCGTTAATTCCAATAACTCCGCCCCAAGTTCGTTTTCCAATCAGTTTTCCTAATTTCATCAATTTAAAAGTGTGACTAAAAATATCACCATCCGAACCGGCAAATTCATTAGTTATTGCTAAGATTGGACCAGGAACGGTAGAACGCGGATAAGTACGGGCTTTTTTACTCCAGCGAGAAATCGTGTATCCCATAATTTTTCTGTTAAGTTTTTCCAAAAGTCACCATTGAATCTTACATCTACTATCAAAGCATCATATTGACATTCCACAAGATAATTCCTATGGAATTCGGCAAATCCTCTGGTTCCCATATCAGGAATATGGATATATCCAATTTTATTATTACTTTTTTGATGAACGTATTCACGATTTTTTTCTACCCAATTTCTATAAAGCAATAAATACTCAAAATTCAGGGTTTTCACAACAACGTTTTCAACAAGTTTTTTCCCTTTTCTTTGAATAGACAAAGTTATATCCTGCCCACCAAAATTAACCAATAATTCTCGAGGATGGACATTTTCATTGACTTTTGTTCCATTTATCGCTAACAAATGATCTCCTTGTTTGATATTTACAGCAGGTGCTAATAATGGTGAAATCTCATTAACATTTGTAGAATCACCAAACAAGATATTTTTAAAAACGTAATACTCTTTATTTTTTGAAAGCTCGTAGGAACAACCTAATTTTCCCATTCCATATCTGGGATGAGCACGATAGTCTCCCCCAAATTCATAGCAATGCGATGTTCCTAATTCACCTTGCATTTCCCAGATAGGCATCCTACTCTATCCAAAAGTGGAAAATATCTTTGATAGACAATTTCCCAATTGATTCCACTCATATTTTTTGTCCAGAAATGTTCACGTTGCAACAGCCATGCTTCCCTGTACATTTGTTTCCATTCTTCTCGTGGTTTGAGGCTAATCTTTATTCTTGTCATATTTATTGCTCCACCTTCGAGAGAATATTTGTTTTTGATCTTTTCTTTTGGTTTTTCTCCGGTTTTGTAGATACTAAGTTCTCCTGATTTGCGAACTATCATATTGTTTCCCGGAAGTGATAATTTGAAATCAGATATTTCTTTGATAAGAATTTCTTCTGTTTGTTTATCCAGATCAAAGGCTTTTATCAAAAATGTTGGTTTTGGTGCACTTAGCCAATCACTTTCCTCACTTTTTATAAATTTTTTAGGTAATTCTCGAAAGAATATTTTTCTCTCATAAACATGTAATGTATCATAAAATCCAGCTTCTATCGGAAGTTCAATCAATCTTTTCTCAATATCTTCAAAATCAATTTTAACTTTTACTTCTTTCTTTTTTTCTCCTTTTTTTGCATTTTCAAGGTCTTTATTTGAACTGGCAGGAGACTTTGGTTCCAGTATTAAGGGAGATTTTGTACTTTGTTCCAAAGGTATTGCATAAAATTTTGAACTTTTTATGAAACTAAGTTCGAATTGTACAGCATCATAAATAGGATAGAAAGTACGATCACCTATGAAATAAAGGTATTTTCCATCCGGTGAAAAAATCGGAGAAAAATCGAATCTCAAAGGCTTGGTGACTTCATAAGTTTTTCCGGTACTGATTTCAGCAATTTTGATTATTTGTGATTTCATTGTATTTGCATAATCATAGCAAATCCATTTTCCATCAGGACTCCAATTAACTGTGCCTATCCGTTGATAATCACTTGTATCAATAGTTTTTGCTTTTTTCTTCTCTAAATCCAAATGAATAAGTTCATTTTTATGATTTGTAATCATAACCGAAATATCTTGGGGTGACGGGGCAATTCCGTGAATTCTTCCTAATTTGATTTTTTTGAAAAGCTCTTCGCTGTTTTCCTGTATATTGACCAATACAATTCTGTCTTCACCATCAATTTCGTCTGTTGTTACGACTAATTTATCTTCATCTTTGAGCCAAGTCGGCATTCTATATCGAATGCCATCTTTTTTCCCTATTTGTGAAATAGGTCCAGACCAATTTGCAAAAGAAACAACCTTTCCCCGTACAGCCGCAGTAGTATGAGTTCCTGAATAATTCAGATCAAAACCTTGTAAATATTTATTTGCCGAAATGAATTTTCGATTTGTTTGAGTTAAGGAACTACCATATTCTATTTCAATTTTTTTTGCAATTTTCTTTCTTATATCATAAGTAAAAAGGTCTGCTCCGGCATGATAGACAATCATATTTCCGTCTGTACTTGCATTTCGAACGAAAAATTCCTTATGATCAGTGTGTCTTTTTATGCTTCGACCTTTCGCGGTACACGAATAAATATTGGCAATTCCTTCATGATCAGAAATAAAATATATTCTGCTTTTAATCCACATAGGACAATTCAAATTCGATTTCAAATCTATGAGTTTGTGAAATTCTCCATTGTTTTCATTATCAATCCAGATTTCTCCGGCAGTTCCTCCTTTATACCTTTTCCAGCGAGCTGCATCTCTGTTATGTCTTCCGATTACAACTCCTTTTTCTCCAAAACTAATCTTATTTGCGTTTCCAATAGAAATTTTTATCGGTTCCCCACCTTCTATCGAAATTTTGTAAATACTTGTCCCATAAGCTTGTTCAAAATTAGAAGAAAAGAAAATATATTTATTGTCTTCACTCCAACCCAAAGGTGTGGAAATAGTACCGAGAAAAGTAATTCTTTTTTGAAAACCACCATTTACCGGCATCACATATAATTCACTATAGCCCTCTTCCGAAGCAGCGTAAACTAACCATTCTCCATCTGGAGATATTTTTGGAAAAGATAAATGTGAAAGATTTGCCGTTAACCTTCTTGCCAAACCGCCATTCCTTGAAACTTGCCATAAATCATCTTCACTTACGAAAACAACTATATCATCTAAGATATCAGGAAAACGGTAGTATCCACTGTTTTTCATAACTTCCTCCAATGAAAATTAATTTGAATTTCAAATATTTTTTTTTGAAATGATTCTGTCTACAATTATATTAAAAATCAAAAAGAGACTGTTCAAATTAATTCATCGCAATTTATAGAATTAGGTTTTATGGGAATAAAAAGGGCACGTTTTTATTTGAAAAGATGTATTCTCTCAATTGACAAAAAAGTTAAAAATTTATTTTTTTACAAATTCAATTGAGAAGCCCACGATTTTAATCGTGGTAATATTATGTAGTAACAACAATAGCCGACTTTAGTCGAAAAAGACTTCACTAGATTCATCCTAATTATTCTACATTGTTTTCAGTGTCTATTTTCTTTTAACGACTAAAGTCGTGTAGGAATGATTCCTGATTGTTCCACGATTGAAATCGTGGATTTCTTTATGGAGTATTTTTCTTTTAGATTTTTAACTACCGAAAGAATTTCAAGATACCATAAAGATGTGCAATATTACCAAAGTTATAGCATCTAACTTATTGAAAAAGGTAGCATGAGATGTGAACAGTCTCATTTTATTTAAAATTAAATAAGAGAAAAAAAGTTTGACAATTTTAATGAGCATTTACTCATTGACTTGAGAGTCATTATAGTTTGGAAATTATATTACTCTATTGCTCTTTTATTGATAAAATTATGATTGACAATAATATCGGTTAAATGTGATTTTGCCAAAATTTTATATTTTATAAGTAAAATAATAGTAAAAAAGGAGTTATGTATGAGATTAAACAATCGAAATACTGGAAAAATCCTATTTTTTCTAATTTTCATCATTTCCATGCTTCCCATTAATTCTTTTGCTCTGAACGATCAGGATTTTATCGTTGAAGACCTCAAGGTCACTGATATTCCTGAAGATGACGGTTCGGGTTTAATGATTAGTTGGAAACCATTACTCAAAGAACAAAGGATCATTGAATATCGTGTCTATCGCGGTACAACACCCGATTCTATGTTTTTTGTACAGAAAATTGATGTAAATGTGAAAACAGGTGTTTCCGGTGATGTTATGTATTATTACGACAAGGACTTTAATTATTTTTTAACTGTAGATGAAGCTCCGGGAAAACTGAAAAAAGAGAAAGGGCAACCCAAAGACACAAAACTTTATAGAAACATACCTAGAGACCTAAAAATAAATGGTCCTCAATTAAAAAATTATGATATTTTAGGTGTGATAGAAGAAAAGGATTTCTATTATCATTCCCAAAAAATAGAGGTCCAAGAGGACGACAAAACCAATGTATATGCCGGTTTGAAATTAAGGCATGTTGATATGTACAAAAAATTAAAAGCTGACAAAGAATACTTTTATAACGTTATAGCTGTAAATGAAGCACGAAAATATTTCTTACCAGCAGAGACTGTAAGTGGTTTTCCTCGCGATAATGCTCCCGAAAAAACAAAAGAACTTTTTGCAGTTTTAATTAATGATTTGAACAAACTTCAATTTGAATGGTCACTACCTCTTTTTATTGATGGTATTCAGTATCATACTGTTTATTATTTTAATAAATCTGAAATTGAAGATTTTAATAAATATATTGAAGAGTTAGATGTTATTGAAAAAAACAATTTTGCTAGAAAAGCTGATTCTACTATTGTAAAATATGAAGCTTCATGCAAAAATCCAGCAAAAATGATTTTTAGAAGAAATACTGCGTACCCCTATACTTCAATAAATACAGGCTCAGCTACTATTCAAGAGGGAAAGATAGTAATTGAAAAGTTCGGAATTGATACTGAATTTAATTCAGAGAATATCAGTGAATATCTTTTTGTATTTTCTTTATCAAAATATTCGGGATATGAAACTTTTTCTGATCCTATCGAACTCACGGATAATATTTTATCTTCCGAATTACCCGATATCCCACCTTTTAAAGTAGTTGATAGAAAAAATGATAAAGGTGATTATAATAATGTGTTATGGGGAAAACCCGTTGTAAATATCACTGGTACTTCATTTCTTAATGAAATGCGAACAAAGATGATGATTAGCTACGAATACAATACAAACATAGATTACAAAGTACATAATATATTTTTTGAAATTTATGATAGTTCCGGTAATATGATAACGCGTTTTAATGAATATTATCAGGATAACAAAATAATTGTAAAAGTACCCGAAAATACAGATTTTTTAACAGTTAAAATATCTTTTAAATGCAACAAAGAGCTTGGAGATGATTATATTTTTACTCAAAATTTGATTCCCCAAGAAAATTCGAATACTCTAAAACCAGACATACTTATGCTTGAAAATGAAGATATTGATGCATTCTCTTATAAAGTCTATAAACGGAATCTTACCGATTCGGAATTTAGATTAGCCAAAAAAATGGCAGGTGCTCAAAGAGAACAAGATGATTTTGTCAATTTTGATAATAAACATTTTAAATTAGTTGGTAAATTTGATCTTGAAAAAGGTAGTTATCTAATTTCTTCATCGTTTCTTGTTAAACAGAATTATGAAAACGAATCAGGTGTTTCTTCAAATCTTTTTGTTTCAGAAGTAGAAAAAACAATTAAAAATTATCAAGATGAAATTTCAAAATATACTTCTCAAAAAGATACATTAACAACAGAGGAAGAAATAAAACAAGCAGATGAAACGATTGAACATTATCAAAATGAAATCAACAATATTCAGAATAATCCGATTCTCAAAACTGCCGATGCAATTAAATCCCATAAATCTCGAGTAAAATATTTAGCTGCAGAAAGAACCAAAGCTAAAAGAAATTTTGAATATAAGATTATAAAATCCGATGGTAAAGCTTGCTTTACTGAATCTATTGTTTATGTAGATGCTGAAGGAAACGATCATTTTATTCCGATTTCTAATTGGTTCAAAGGAAATATGTTACCGGCACTTTTTGCAACTCTTATTTTTGGTGGGCTTGTTTTTGTAATGGTTGGAAAAGCTAAAAAAGGTCATGATCTGTTTATTCGTCCAATAGCAGGTTTAGAAGAGATTGATAATGCTATCGGTCGTGCTACTGAGATGGGACGTCCAATCTTATTTGTTCCCGGTCTTTCGGGTATCAGTGATGTAGCAACTTTGGCTGCTTTGGCTATTTTAGGTCGGGTTGCTAAAAAAGCTGCTGAATACGATACACGTATTTTAGTTCCTGTTAAGGATTATATTGTACTTCCTATAGCTCAGGAAATTGTGAAAGAGGCACATTATGAAGCTGGACGACCTGATACTTATGATAAAAATAGTGTATTCTTTATCACAACTGCCCAATTTGCTTTTGTTGCTGGTGTTAATGGGATTATGATCCGTGAAAAAACAGCAACAAATTTCTATATGGGTATGTTCTTTGCAGAAGCTTTGATCATGGCAGAAACAGGTAGTAGTACTGGAGCTATTCAGATTGCAGGGACTGATGCGATAACTCAGATTCCCTTCTTCATCACCACTTGTGATTATACTTTGATTGGAGAAGAACTTTATGCCGCTTCGGCTTATCTTGCTCGTGAACCGCTTATGTTAGGTACTTTGAAAGCTCAAGATTACACAAAATTCCTTATTTTAGTATTTATTATTGTCGGGACTGTGTTATCAAGTGCCCATTTAACATTTCTAATCAATTCATTTCCTGAAAAATAGGAGGATCTATGAAAAGACAAATTCCATTAATAATAGTAATGTCCCTTGGATTTTTATTTTTTGCACATACTTTTATACCTCATAAATTCTCACAGGATTTTTATGATTGGTATGTCAGTTGGACAAAAGCCATGTCTCCTTTTGCAGTTATATTGGGTATTATGAGCCTTTTTATGGTGCATACCACAAAGATTCAGCGAAAGGTTCCGAATTGGCAATATAGTTTTGTAACTCTCGGAGCTTTGGTTTTTACCGCTTTTGCAGGTTTTGCTTGGGGAACAAATGAAGGTACACCTTTTATGTGGTTATTCAAAAATGTTCAAATGCCCATGAGTGCAACTATGTTTTCCTTATTAGCATTTTATATAGCTTCAGCCGCATACAAAGCATTTAGAGCAAGATCAGCCCAAGCTACAGTTCTTCTAATTGCTGCAATTATTGTAATGTTAGGACAAGTTCCTCTTGGACAAATAATCTCAAAATGGATTCCCATAACCTCAACCTGGATTTTAAATGTTCCGAATCTTGCTGCCAAACGGGGAATTATGACTGGAGTTGGTTTGGGAATGGTAGCTACTTCACTAAAAATAATATTAGGTATCGAACGCACCTATTTGGGTGGCGGTGATTAAGGAGATAAATTATGAATTTTTTTGATAGAATGCAGAACTTAGACAGAAGATGGATCTATTTGGTGGTTGCTTTAGCAATTATAGTCCCATTACTTATCCCCTTCAACTCCAAAACATATACCACCGAACCTTCGGAAAATGTTTATAAAATGATTGATTCTTTTGCTGGAAAAGATAATAAAGCAATATTAATGTGTGTTTCACATGATGCTTCTACTATCGCAGAACTCTTCCCGATGGAAGTTTCTGTCTTAAGGCATTGTTTTGAAAGAGATATTAAAGTTTTTACGATATGTTTTATGCCACAATCTGCTCCTTTGGTTGATTATGCGATAAATACTGCCAAAGAAGATTTTCCTAACATAAAATCAGGGGTGAATTACTGTAATTTCGGATATAAACCATATTCTCTTTTCTTACCGATTTTATTAGGAATGGGAGATAATATTGGAGAAGCAGTAGAAACTGATGCTGAAGGAAGAAAAGTAGAGAATCTTGAAATTATGGAGAATATTAGAAATTATGAAGATTTGAATCTGGTTATGGACTTTTCCGCTTCTGGTAGCGTAATTAGTTGGATCACTTATGCTCGTGTAAAATTCGGTGTAAATGTAGCTGCCGGTATCACAGCAGTGATGGCTGCTGATAATTATCCTTATCTTCAAAGTGGACAGCTTATCGGAATGCTGAGTGGATTGAAAGGAGCTGCCGAATATGAAAAAATGGTTGATGTTTTTGCAGCCAAAGGTAAAGCATTTAGTAAAGAAACAATTAATAATACCTGGATTAAAATAACAGGAAATGATATTCCAACCAAATTTAAGAAAGCTCGTATCGGGATGAATGCCCAATCAATTGCACATATCATGATCATTGTATTTATCATTCTTGGAAATATCGGATATTTTGTGAACAAAAATAAGAAAAAAGGTTAATAGGTAGGAGGAATAATGTTTGAATTAATTAGTAATCTGGTTGCAGCTTTTTTAACACTTAGCATTTTTTCTTTTCTCTATAAAGATAATCCGTTTTATAAATTTGCTGAGCATCTTTTAGTGGGTGTTTCGATGGGATATGCAATTCCTCTGGCTTATGAAAATGTATTTATTCCATTCGTGTATAATCCTATTTTTCTTGAGCGAAGATTTATAATCATCGTTCCTGCAATAATTGGTATTTTATATCTTTTCCGATTCAGTAAAAATCTAAGTTGGTTAGCTCGTTATCCAATAGTAATTTTCATGGGTATTGTAGGAATGTCTGTTCCCATGTCTATGCATTCATCGGTTTTGGTTCAGATGAGAAGTGCTATGCTTCCTTTAGATAACATCAATACATTTTTGATATTCATAGGAACAATTACTATCTTGATGTACTTTTATTTTTCCAAAGAACACAAAGGAACTTACGGAAAGATTAGTAACGTTGGGGTTTGGTTTATGATGGTTGGTTTTGGTGCTTCATTCGGTTATACTGTGATGGCTCGTATGTCTCTTTTAATCGGTCGTATTCAATTCCTTCTCGGTGATTTTTTAGGATTGATTAAATAAGAAGAATATATTTTAGATCTAAACGAACCTGCTATATTTTTGGTAGGTTCGTTTTGTTTATAAGAAGAAAAAAGTAAAGATTCAATAAGACTCAAAGTTGAGGTAATATGAAAAAGAATAAAGCATTAAAAATAACTTTTATTACATTTGTAGTACTTTTTGTTATAATCATTGCATTACAATATTTTGCATCAAATCACTTAGTGAAACTAATAAATAAGGAATTACCGAAATCTTTTCCTAACGGTGCTTCTGTTGGCAAAATCAGTTTAAATCTTGTTAATGGTTCTCTTGCTGTTCATAATATATTAATAAATCAACCGGAAGGATTTAAAGGTAAAAAGTTACTTCAACTAAAAAAAATAGTTGTAAATGTTCAATATTTAGCACTTCTAAAGAAAAAAATAGTGGTGGATAAATTCGGAATTTCCGGCTTAAACCTGAATATTGTAAAAAACAAATCTCATGAAATAAATGCTATCAAACTTGCTGATAGTTTTTCTAAAAATACAAAAGTAACTAAAAAAAGTTCATCAGAAAAAGAATCTACAGAAATTATTATTAAAAAAGTATTTTTACACGATATTTTTATCAACTATGATGAATCGGGAAATTCAGAGCAAAAAATACGTGCTGAAGTATCAGATATTGATTTGGATATTAATAAAATCATTGTAAATGAACAGATAACAATTGCAAATATAGCATTTAAACTTGCTGGTATCTCGGCTATTGCAACAGGTTTGGAACAAGGAGATATTGATGTTGCTCTTGATGGGCTAAACCTGCAGATAAATGATATTACTCAAGCAGAAAATAAAGTTGAGATTAGATCAATTGATTTGAATCTAATGAAATTAAAAGCAAATATGCAAGATGTTAAAAAAGGAACTACCAATTCTGAGATTTCAGATCTAAGTTTGAACATTTCTGATCTATTGCAGAATAAAGATAAAATTACAATTGGAAAAATTAGTAAAGAAATTGAAAGTCTGTTTTTTGAAAACCTGGATAAAAATGATAAAATATTATCAGTAAATTTAGGAAAATTTCAAATAGATATATCGGATATTTTTCAAGAAAAAAATAACTTTCAGGTGAAAGATATAGCTTCACATAAATTTAATATTGATTTTGAAATGCAAGAGAAAGAAAAAAATTCTTTGCAAATAAATCTTACAGAAATGCAATTAAAATTATCTGATCTCACTTCAATTAAAGAAGATAAATCAGTAGCAAAATTAAATCTC
Source organism: Candidatus Cloacimonadota bacterium (assembly GCA_021108315.1). Lineage (GTDB taxonomy): Bacteria > Cloacimonadota > Cloacimonadia > Cloacimonadales > TCS61 > JAIORE01. The sequence goes on along the minus strand of JAIORE010000436.1, from coordinate 18,865 downwards.
ACAGGAAAGATTCTTGATGAAAAAAATATTGATCATCTTCTCGGAATTTATGCAAGGTTTGGGGCAATAAAAGATGATATACCACCCACAAATGCTTATTTGCAAATAATTGGATTTGAATTGGAAAAATTTGGTAGTCTAATTCCTATCGGAACATCTCAATCTCTGGGTGGTGATGCTTTTGACCTTAATACAGAAATCACTGTTTCACCTAATATCCTTGATTGTGTTATTAGTCTATCTATGAATCAAGGCAGCAAGATTGGAATGAAAATCGGTGGAACTCCAGATAAACCTGAATTGGATACTTCTTCACTTTTATTCGGAGTATTAGGGCGTTTTGGAGGTGGAATAGGAGGAACAGTTGCAAAACTTGGTGGAACATCATTTAAAGTAGCAAAAACTGGAGTAAATACAGCTTTAGGAATAGGAAAAGGTACAGGTAATGTAATTGGTTCGATTGGTAAAGGAGTTTTTAAAACGGTGAAAGGCGTTGCTACGGCTGATATCAGTGAAATTGGAGAAGGTCTCAAAACCACAACAGTCGGAACTGTTACAGAAGCAGGGAAAACAGTTTTAAAAACGGGAGAAAACTTACTTGAAGGCACAGGAGAAGCTTTAAGTGAAGTATCTGGAATAACCAAAGCAAGAAAGTGGAGAACAGAAAAACAAAAAAGATGGGATAAAACTTGGGAAAAAGCTAAAGAAGAAATTAATAAAAAAACATTACCAATAAATTAGTTTCACGTAGAAATTTTTTAATAAAAAAGGGACAAATAAGTTGTCCCTTTTTCTGTTTAATTTTGTAGCAAAAATGAAATGCTATTTAGAATAGCAAATTTATTTTAAAAATAATATCTCACTTTTATATAAATCATATCGTTTTCGTCATATTGTCCGAAATTACCTTCATCTCCCACAAAGATATTTGCTCCTAATTGAAAATCAAATCCATCAGCAAATTCATAAGAAATTCTTGGTCGGATCAGAGCATCTTGGTTATTGATACCATAATATGTGAAAAATTCAAAATGCAAGGTTTCACGAAGAAAATCTTCCCTAATCAAGAATGTTGTAGTACTTGAAAATTCATCATTCCGGATATCATCTTCATAATCCAAAATGTATTCCTGAATATATTGGAAACTTACGTTCATTCCAAACCAATTATGATCGTAACCGATAAGATAATGAATATAATCTTTTTCTTTTACAGCATTTACAGATAAATCTTCGGCAGAAAATCTTTTATCAAAATAATAAGCACCTTCACCACGCACAATAGCTCCACCTACAGCTTTACTGAAACTTGCACCCACCAGTGGAAGTCTGTGATATTCTGGTTTGATATGAACAGTTGAATCAGGTTGTGGAAAAATGTGCACAGCAGGATTATCATCCCACATATAGGCAGTCATCAATTCAAAATCAATCGAACTTCCGAGGTAGGAAAATTTGCAGGCTAACTCACTTTCGGAAAGCTTATTCTCAACATCATACATTTGATCATAATATGATATTGGAATCGGAAAATCAAGCATATTTTTATACCAGATTGAGCCTTTTCGAGGTGTAATTGTCGGTTGAAAAGTAGGAATCCAGACTACTTCAAAAGTAGCATCACCAATATAATAATCAAATTTAAAGGCATTTGTACCAATACGAATCTCATAAAAATCAGGTAAAATAAATTCCGAAAGATCGCGAGGAGAAATTATATCAGTAATAAAAACTCCATCTGCTTTTCCCCAAATTATTTGCTGTTTTCCAATACGTAAATCAAAATTTTCAAAATAGATATCCATATAAACTTGCCTTAGTGTGATATCCAAATTATTGTTAAAACTATTATAATCAAAAACAGGATTAATAAACAGAGCAACATCACCTTTTCCATAATCAAGTTTCCAATCAAAAGTGTTTTGTAAAACAGAATATTCACCATCCTGTTCAGTGAGTGCTCCTATGTAAGTTCTCACAAATCCGTGATGATTTACTTGAGCATTTAGTAAAAAAATTGCTGATAATAGCAGAATCATAATCAATATTTTGTTTTTCATATTTTTTCCTATTTTCATTTCACATTTGTCATTTAAAATTTTTCATTCTCAAAGCAAGAGTTTTGAGTTACATTCCTCTTTTCATCATCCGTTCGGTAAATTTATTATCGGAAATTCCTGAATCAATTGAAACATTTTTCAAAACCATTTTTGTTTTATGATCTTTTTGAGTATTATGCATTTCAGAATAAGTGATAACAAAATAATCTTTAATCTTCTCAACTTCTTTTACTGTTAGTGTTTTCAAGAGATCTTCATCTTCATCATAAAATTCTTTTTTCTTACCAATCCATTTATCTTTGATAATCCAAGTGATAGTTTTGGAGTACATATATTCCTCCTCTTTTGGAATGCTTTCTACAACGTAGCAATTTTCACCATCAATTGTCTCTTCACGCAGTAATTTGTGGGTATCTGATGATGGATGCCGATCTCCGAGATCATCATAAGTGAAATCTGACCCCATAAAATAATCACTTTTGCTATCACTGGAAATTCGTTTTACTTTTTTGAGAGCAGGCAAGTAAATCCACTGATCATCGTCTTTTTCCTCAGAATCATAACTCCAATTCATAAATGAAGTATTACGCACATCCGCAGGTGATTTAAAGAACATAATTTTCTTTTCCATATCACCAAAATCTTTCAAGAATTGTTTGATCTCACGTACTCGCTCATCCCCACGAGAATTGATAAGTGACATTGTAAGATCACCTTCCTGATCTTGTCCGGTGGGACGATTGTAAACATTCTCGATAATTTGCAGTCCTGTGATTTCCTGTGCTGCTAATGTTGCAGTAATGATCAATACTGCCATTATAGTAACTATAAATCTTTTCATTTTTCCTCCTGATTTTCTATATTTTTTAATTTGTTTTGAAGCTCTATTGCTTTCATAATTTTTTCAATTTGTGTTTCATTTAATGTAGCAAGCCATGTTGTTAATATGACAAGAATCATTAAATTGCTAATTCTTTTTTTCAATATATTCATTCTGAGGTCACAGCTTTTTTTGTTTCTAACAATTTATTTATGATCATTCCCATTATTGTGATGAAGATTATCGTCAAACCTAATCTTACTAGCATAAATTTTGCACCCATAAACTGCATTTCTACAAGTTCCTGAGGGATTTTGATACAAGCCCAAGCCGAAAGGAAAATTACGATGTTTGTGTAGCTTGCTCCTTTTTTGTGTAAAGCCTGTGCCATTGGAAAAGCTACAAATATTGGTCCCGTTGGTAATGCTCCTAAAATGAATGAAATAATTATTCCTTTTAAACCGGAGCTTTCTCCCAAATGTGTCATAACAAATTCTTTAGAAGTCCAAACTGCAAATAATCCCATTAGAATGAGAACTGCTGGAAATATCATCACCATTTGTATAAAATAATTGAAAGATGTTTGCATAATCAGAGAAGATTTTTCTGGTATCAAAACTAAGATTAAAACAGTTATTATAATCACCAAACCTAAAAAGATAAATCCTTTCTTACTACTTTTTTGATTTTTTTTCAGCATTTGATTTTTCATAATATCACTCCAATCAAAGTTGCTATGATCAGAGCAATTACCAAGCTGAAAACATTACGATAGATTGCAAACTTTTTACCAAGTGTTTTTATTTCCAAAGGTAAAGTAACAATCCCTATCATCGTAAGGGTTGTGATAAAGGCTGCTACCGAGCTCATGGAAGCACCTTCGCTCAAAAATGATCCTGCCAAGGGGAAAGCTAATAACGCTGGCATATGAATTACACTTCCAAATATAGCTATGGTAATAAAACCGATTGCACCATTTTCTTGTCCGAAAAACAGTGCTATTTTATCTGTAAATAAGCCATACATTATCCCTATTAAAAGGATTACCGATATTATTGCAGGAGCAATTTTACCCAGTGATTTTATAGCAATCATCACTGATTTGACTGTTTTCTTTTTGTCTTTGATAAATGAGATTATCAATATAATAGCTACAAATCCATTTATAAATATTATATTTTTCATTTTATTTCTTCTTAAAAAAGATGTTTGTTTTATAAAGCAAGAGATACATAATTGTCACAGTTCCCAAAAAACTGGCAAACATATTCAATGAAACTAAAGCTCCGAAACTTCGATTTGGTGGAAATACTGAGAACAAGAGAACCAGAAATCCAGCTATCACAACCGTTGCATTAAAGATAATTGCTCTTCCGGAATGTTGCATTGTGCCTTGCATTGTTTTATTTTTATTTCCTGTTTCTAAAGCATATATTTTATATCGTTCAATAAAATGGACTGCATAATCAATTCCAATTCCTATTGCAATGCTGGAAATAAGAGCTGTAGTAGTACTGAGAGGAATATTCAAAAGTCCCATTACACCAAATCCAATAATTGCGGTGAGAACAATAGGAACCGAACCGATCAAACCTGCCCAGAAATTCTTAAACATAAGTGTAAGCAGAATAATTATGATAAATAGTGACATCACCAAACTTTTGATCTGTCCTTCTAAAATAAGGTCAGTAAAGATGAGGGCTTTGTAGCCTGAACCTGCAAAATTTATATTGATTCCGAATTTTTCAAAATCACTTTTGTACTCTTCCACAACAGCAATTGCACTGTTTATGGATTTAGAGTTATCACTTTTCAATTGAATAGTCATATTGGCAGTTTTGAAATCATAATCCACAACTTTCCAAAGATTTTCAGGGTCACCACTCATCTCATAAAGTAGAAGGTATTGAGCATTTAGCTCTTGAGAATCGGGAATTGTATCAAACTCTTCTTTATCAGCATGCATCACTTTATTCATTCGTTTTAGATAATCTGCCAATGAAAATGAATTACCCACTACAGATAATCTGGTTTCCACATCATTTTGCAATTTATCGATCAATTTCAAAGCTGCGGGAGATTTCATTACATCTTTTTCTTTTCCTTCAAATATGACATTTAAGTTACTTGTTCCACCAAAATGTTCGTTGATGAATTTATCAGTTAGCACAATATCACTATTTTTCTCAAATTTATCCAAGAAACTGGAATTTATCCAAACTTTGGTGATTCCAAAAATGGAAATTGCTACAATTGCGATGGTAAGAAAAAGAGTTATCCCTTTGTGTTTGATAACTCCTTCGGCAAATCTGTATGAGAAAGGATTCTTGGTTATCTTATGATCAGGTTTTGTTTTTAGTTTTCTTTTAGGAAAGCCGAATACAAGAATTGCTGCTGGAATTAGAATGAGCGAAAATAGCATTGCATCTGTCACGCCAAAAGCAGTGAAAACACCAAAATATTTTATGGGATAAATCTCTGAAGTAAGAAGAGAAATAAATCCTACCGAAGTAGTTACAGAAGTCATTACAACTGGTTTCCACATACCTTTCATCATATCGGAAACTGCCTCTTTACGCGTTGCCTTAGGATTTTTCCGCAGGAATAAATCAAGATGACTGTAAAGATGAATTCCGTCCGCAACACCAATTGCTATTAACATTACCGGAAGCATAGTAGAAACTGCATAAATTGGAATTTTCACAGCCGCCATCAAACCAAAAGCCCAAATAACACTGAAAACAACTACCAGCATGGTGAAGAGAGTATTTTTTACACTTTTCAAAACAAGTAGAAGAACAATTACAATGACTAACAGCACTATAGGAACCATCTTTTTCATATCTTTCGGACCTAAATATGCCATTGAGCCTTCCACAATGGGAACACCGGCGACATAAAGTTTTTCCGGTCCTTCAAAAGAATCTACAAGGTCCAATATCTTATGATAAAATTTCTGGCTGAACACATCATCACCAATTTCTGCAATGATCACGGTTACTGTTTCATCTTCTGAAACCAACCTGCCAAAAATCATCTCATTTGCTCTTACTTTCTCGGCAACTTCCAGTAAACCTTCTTTAGTATCAGGAACTTTCTTAAAAAAAGCTTTTACATCCATTCCATCATCAGTTCCAATAATATTATCTGCGGTGCAAAGCGAAGTTACATCATTTTTTTCAATCTCTTTGAGCTTACCGAGTTGTTTCGTTAGATCTTTAACCTTTTGTAAGGTTCTTGTCTGAAAAATCCCATCCTTATTTTCAATAGCAATGATTATCCCATCTTGAATATTGAAAATCTCTTCTGCTTGATCACTATAGACAAATGCCGGATGTTCTTGTGGCATATATTTGTCTAAATCAGTTTCCATTTTTGTGTTTTTCTTCATGACTCTAAAGAATAATGCTGTAATTATCAATATAATTATTAATAATATTTTAGGGAATTTTAGAATCTTATTAAAAAACCTTTCCATTTTCACTCCTTTTTTTGGCTCGAGATTATATATCATCAAAACTCGTTACGAAGTTTGTCTTCGTAAAGTCTTCAATATTCCCAAGACAAACTTGGGAACAAATGCGTACTTAATTTTTTTGTTCGTAAACAGAACATTTCTACATAGTTAATATTCACTAACTTTCAATTTAAGCAAAAAAATTACTTCGCAACTATTATTTTTTGGAAATCGTTCCACAGTTGATTTCCTTCATTTTCCAGATCAAAGATCATACCGGAAATACTCCATTGTGTTACCAGAAATCGCATTGAACCGATAATCATTCTTAATATACTGATTGAACTTATATCGGAGCGAATTTCGTTATTTTTCTGACCTGCAATTATTATTTTTTCCAATTCTTTTCTGGAGCTACTCATTATCTTATTCATTGAGGTCATAAGAACTTCTTCATTCTGGAAATTGGATTCAGAAAAAAATATTTTCGCAAAATCACTATTATTGCTGAATATTTGAAGATGAGTTACAAATAATAATCTAACTTGCTTAATTGGTTGATCAGATTCTCTCATTTTGTCAAAAGCAGGCTTCATCGTTATTTGAAAATAATGAATCACTCCTTTCAATATTTCTAATTTATTATCAAAATGACGATACAATGCTGGTTCTGATATTCCAATTTCTTTTGCTAAATTTTTTGTCGTGAGGTTCTGGATACCCTTATTTGCAATCAATTTGATCGCTGTTTTTACGATTTGTTCTTGTCGTTCTGTAAACATTTTCAAACCTCCCTATAATCACTTGGTTAATATTTACTAACATAAGTTAATTAGAATATCATATTTGTCAAATTTTTTAATTATTACTAGTGTGCTGAATGAAACATTTATCAAATGTCTTTTATCCCGAATTGATTCTTTTAATCATAAACTTGTAATCAATTGGTCTATAAATTTTTCTGATTTAAACCATATCTTTTTGCAACAACTTTTGAAACACCGATATGATATGAGATTGAACAACTTGTAAAAGAGTATCTTTTTTCAAAAATATTAGCACTCGAAGAATTAGTTTGACAATCAATTAAATAAAATTAAATTGTCTTTAAATTAGCAGTCACTTCTTTTGAGTGCTAAAAAAAACAGAGGGCGTTATGAAAAAGAATAAAAAAAGATTAGATAAAGTTTTAGTTTACTTAGTTGAAGAATTTATCAAAAATCATGAAACGGTCTCTTCAAAACTAATCTGTGAAAAATATATTCAAGATTCCAGTCCGGCAACGATCAGGATAGATTTGAATAAGCTCGAAAAGTGCAATATGATCTTTCAACCACATACTTCTGCCGGTCGTATTCCAACCATACACGGATTTAGATATTATTTGGATTTGATAAAACCGGATTTGGATTCAATTTGTTTTAATGATGCTGATTTATTGAGAAATATTTTGATTAAACATTACAAAAATACTCCCTTGGCTTTACATTATATAATGCAATTTTTGGCTCGTGAAACAGACCAAATGAGTTTTGTGGCAGAACCTCAAATTTCCAGTGGTTATTTGCAGAAATTAGATGTTTTTAAAATTTCTCATGATAAATTGCTTTTTGTGGTAAGTTTGGATTCAGGAATGGATAAGACTGTGATTATCAATTGTAATCATGATATCACAGGAAAACAACTTGAAGCAATAGTTCGCTATATGAATGAAGAATTTATCGGGTTAAGATTATTTGATATTCAAAAAAAATATATCGGTGAACTTTCAGAAAAAATTACTGATGAAAATACAATTTTAAAACTATTTTTGGAAGAATTACAAAATGCTTTTGCTGAGATAAGTAGCTTCTTTATCCATTTTGATGGAAGTATAAAATTTTTAGAACAACCTGAATTTGATGATAAAACTTCGATTCTTAACTTTCTGGGATTTATTCAAAGGCAAGATCATCTGGTAAATTTGATGGAAAAAGCTGATGATGGGAAAGAGTATCATATCTTACTTGGTGAAGAACTTGGAGTACCGGAAATGGCAAATTTTTCGTATATCTATGCAAAATATGAAATTTTTGGAATACCGGGTTATTTGGGAATATTAGGACCTGTTCGAATGGATTACCAAAAATACATTCCTATGATCAGAGATATAAGCAAAACAATTACAAATACAACTAAAAAAGGAATGATGGTTTTGAAAAATGGCAAATAAAAAAAAGAAAGATAAGAAAATTGAAAAAGAACTAAAGCAAGAAGCTAAAAAAGAAAAAGTAACTCCAGAAAAAGTTGTTGAAAAACCAAAAGAGCTAACATTAGAAGAAAAATATGATCAAGCGGTTCAAGAAATTGCAATAACAAAAGATAAATGGATACGTACAGTTGCAGAATTTGATAATTTTAGAAGACGTTCTACCATAGAAAAATCTACTTGGATAAAAAATGCTACTCAAAGGGTTATGTTAGAACTCTGCGATGTTGTAGATAATTTTGAAAGAGCTCTTATGCAAGAACATGAAAATGGAAATATAGAATCTTTTGAAAAAGGGATAAAATTGATTTATAAACAGCTTTCTGACCTTCTTACAAAAGAAGGAGTAAAAAAAATCGAAGCAATGGACCAAGATTTTGATCCAAAATATCACGAAGCACTTACGAAGATTCCATCAGAAATGGAAGAGGATAAAATCGTGGCAGTTATCCAAAACGGTTATATGATGAACGAAAAAATTATACGAGCAGCAAGAGTTGCCGTATCAAATGGCGAAAAGCCACAAACAGAAAAAAATAATAAATAATTCGGAGGAAATTATGGGAAAAATAATAGGAATTGACCTGGGAACTACAAACTCATGTGTAAGTGTGATGGAAGGTGGAAAACCTATAGTAATTCAAAGTGCAGAAGGTGGACGAACAACTCCATCTGTAGTAGCTTTTACAAAAGATAAAGAGAGACTTGTGGGACAATTAGCAAAACATCAAGCTGTTACAAATCCCAAAAATACTATTTCTTCTATCAAAAGATTTATGGGAAGAAAATTAAATGAAGTTAGCTCGGAAATGCAGAATGTGAACTATCAGATCAAAGGTGGAAAATTTGGTGAAGCTGTGGTTCATGTTGATGTAGAGAATAAAGATTTTTCACCACAAGAAATCTCAGCAATGGTTCTTCAAAAAATGCGTGAAACTGCTGAAGCTCATCTCGGGCAAAAAATTACTGAAGCCGTAGTAACGGTTCCTGCTTATTTTAATGATGCTCAGCGTCAAGCAACTAAAGATGCCGGAAAAATTGCCGGTTTGGATGTGAAACGAATAATTAACGAGCCAACTGCTGCTGCTTTAGCTTATGGTTTGGAAAGCAAAAAAGAGGAAAAAGTAGCTGTTTACGATCTTGGTGGTGGAACATTTGATATTTCTATCCTTGAAGTTGCTGAAGGTGTTGTCGAAGTTCTTTCTACAAATGGAGATACACATCTTGGTGGAGATGATTTTGATAAATGTGTGATGGATTGGATTTTAGATAAATTCAAATCAAAAGAAGGTATAGATTTATCTCGTGATGCTATGGCAATGCAACGTATCAAAGAAGTTGCTGAAAAAGCAAAAGTAGAACTTTCCGGAACTCAATCTACAAACATAAATCTACCTTTTATTACTGCTGATGCAACCGGTCCAAAACATCTTGACTTGAACTTGACCAGATCAGAATTTAACCGTTTAACTGCAAATTTGGTTGCTAGAAGCATTACACCATGTAAATTAGCTTTGAACGATGCAAAATTATCTATTAATGATATTGATGAAATATTATTGGTTGGTGGTAGCATTAGAATTCCGGCAGTTCAGGAAGCTGTGGAAAAATTCTTCGGTAAAAAAGCAAATCTCAGTATGAATCCTGATGAAGTTGTTTCTGTTGGAGCTGCTATTCAAGGTGGAATTCTTGCCGGTGATGAAAATCTTAATGATATTCTGTTATTAGATGTAACTCCTCTTTCACTCGGCATTGAAACTCTCGGTGGCGTAATGACTACTCTTATCGAAAGAAATACCACAATTCCTACCAAGAAAAGTAATGTTTTCTCAACTGCTGCTGATAATCAACCTGCTGTTTCTATCCAAGTATTGCAAGGTGAGCGATCTATGGCAAAGGATAATCGTACTTTAGGACGTTTTGATCTTACCGATATTCCGCCGGCACCTCGTGGGATTCCTCAAATCGAAGTTACTTTTGATATTGATGCAAACGGTATTTTACACGTACATGCAAAAGATAAGGGAACTGGAAAAGAGCAATCTATTAAAATCGAAAGAACAGGTTCTCTAAATGAAGAAGAAATTGATAGAATGGTAAAAGAAGCAGAAGCTCATGCCGAAGAAGATAAACAAAACAAAGAAGCAATTTCTGCTAAGAATGAACTTGATACTTTGATCTTTTCTACAGAAAAAAGCTTGAAAGAATACAAAGAAAAATTATCTGCTGATGAAGTTAAAACAGTTGAAGATGCTATCAAAGACGCAAAAGAACAATTAGAAAAAGGAACAACAAAAGAAGAGTGTGAAAAAACTCGTGATGAACTTGCCGAAAAAGCTCGTAAAATCGGTGAACTTGTTTATGCAGATATGCAAAAGCAACAAGCTCAAAGTGAAGCAAATCCAAATATGCAAGATGCGGAATTTGACCCGAGCAAGATGCAGGGTGGCGGTCAAGCACAAGAACCACCCAAAAAAGATGGTCCTGTAGATGCTGATTTTGAAGTTGTTGACGAAGATAAATAAAATTAATCTCTAAGGTGCGGGATTAATTTCCCGTACTTTTTTCAAAAAAATTAAGATGCTACAAAATAGCTTGAAAATTTATTCTGTTGCAATCTCAGAAGGCAAATATGGCAAAACGCGATTATTATGAAATATTAGGAATTCCCAAAACTGCATCAGCAGGGGAGATAAAAAAAGCATATCGAAGATTGGCGATGAAGTTTCATCCCGATAAAAATAAAGATGACAAAGCTGCTGAAGAAAAATTCAAAGAAGCTTCCGAAGCTTATGAAGTCCTCAGTGATTCTGATAAAAAAAGTAGATATGATCAATATGGACATGCTGGCTTAGAGGGAGCTTTTGGTGGTGGTGGTTTTGATTGGGGAAATTTCACTCATGCTTCCGATTTTTCTGATATTTTTGGCGGTGGCGGTTTAGGTAGTATTTTCGAATCACTTTTTGGTGGTGGTGGCGGTTTTGGAGGTGGAAGACGTTCACAACAATCAAATAGTGGAGAAGATTTGCAAATATCTCTATCTTTAAGTCTGGAAGATATTGCCAAAGGTGTGGATAAAAAGATTAAAATCAGTGTGAAAGAAGCTTGTGATAAATGTCACGGCACAGGTTCTGCCGATGGAAATGTGAAAACTTGTTCTCAATGTAATGGATCTGGGCATGTTCGCCAAATGACTCGTTCTTTGTTTGGTCAAATGCAGACTGTAGTTGCTTGCCCAAGTTGTCGTGGTGCTGGTAAGATAATAAAAAATAAATGTCAGAGTTGTTATGGTGAAGGTAGAACTTCAAACTCTAAAACAATAAATGTTCATATTCCGGCAGGTGTTTCCGAAGGACAATACATAAGACTTCGTGGACAGGGAAATATTGGCATTCGAGGTGGATCACACGGTGATATTTTAGTTCTAATCCACGAAAAAGAGCATAGAATTTTTGAAAGACAAGAACAAAATCTTATTTGTGAATTTCCGGTAAGTTTTTCGCAAGTTGCTTTAGGATATGAAATTTTAGTCCCTACTTTATCAGGTAAAGTAAAAATGAAGATTCCGGCTGGAACTCAATCTGGAAAAGTATTTAGATTGAGAGCTCAAGGACTTCCTTATGTGAATAATTCTTCATATCACGGAGATCTATTTGTACAGATCACTGTAATTACTCCAACAAGATTGAACTCAGAAGAGAAAGAACTTTATAGAAAATTGAGTAAATTTGATGATAAAAAGAAATTACATCCGGAAAAGAGTTTTTTTAATAAATTGAAGAATTTTTTTGTTTGATAAAAGGTTCTTGCCACTGATGAACGCTGATTTTAGCAGATAAAGAAAAACATAAATAAAATAATGACAGGTAGATTCTTGGGGATTTGCCTGTTTTTTTATTGAAAAAAAAGATTAATCATTTTTGTGGTTTATTTGTTGTTCTAAATTTCAACTTCATTTGAAGTAGAGTTATAGGCAAGACAAGTTGTGATTATTTTTTATTCACTGATTTTCATTAGGTTTTACAATCTCATAATCAGGAAGTATTATTGACTTCAAATTTGATTTTATAGTTATCCAACCACGGAATAGGAGTTTGACTATTAAACCAATTTTGTTCTAATAATAAAGGTATATGAGATTTTTTTATTGATAGTTATTGTGATAATCTTATTCTCCTGATTAATATCAAATCTTGAATGATTATGAATAAAATCTCTGTAAATTGTTTTTGCTTTTTTATTTTCAAAACCAGTAATTTTCCTTGTAAAAAGTTTGTATAGAGAACGAAAGGGCAACTTGAGAAGGTTTGCAACCGCTGGATTTATAATTGTTTGTGGTTTGGTATAAATTTTGAAGAGCAGAAGAAGACAAAATTTCAATATAGATATTTTGTTTATCAAATTGAATTTAGTCGTAATTTTCTATTTCAAGGTGGCACAAAACTTGATGATGTTTTCCAAAATATCATTGATTTAACTCGACGGAATCCGGATATTAAGCGATTAAAACAATCTTCGGAAGAAAATATCGTCCGCATAATCGTAGTTTCAAAGCTAGCGGCATTAAAGTATGTATCGAGAAACCTAACCTGGACAAGCCAGAACCAAAAAGGATTCACCGCAAAGACGCTAAGCCGCAAAGTTTTAAAGTATCTTGTTCCAATGCTCTGCGTTGGAATGCAACCGGTGACGCTCTGCGTCAATATGAGATTACTAATTTTATTATGAACGCAGAGTATGGAAACAAGTAATTATAATATTTTGCCCCAAAAAACACGAATATTAGAGATAAGATACTAAATAAAATTATGGAGAAATTAATGACTAAATTCGTTCTAACATTATTATTTATCTGCTCACTTAATCTTTTTTCACAAAATATTACAAATCCAAAGAAAATATTAAATAAAATTGATAAAATCATCTCCGAAGAATATGAATTAAATCTGAAGAATATCAGTTATCCTCCTGATTGCACAGTTATTCGTGTTTTTAAAGAAGAAAGAGAATGTGAAATATGGGCAAAAGATTCTCAGCAAGATAGTTTGAATTTGATAATGACCTTGCCAGTTGGTTCTATGGATTTTGCTCCAGGTCCAAAATTGAAACAAGGAGATTGCAAAACTCCCGAAGGATTTTATTATGGAAATTTTGCATATTATAGTAGCAATTGGTTTATGTGGATAGATTTAAATAATGTTGAAAAATCAGGAAAAGTAGGAAAAGGCTCCGCTTTTAGAATTTGTTTGAATTATCCAAATGAAATAGATCGGCAACATACACAGAAAGCCGGTTTCAATAATACTGGTGGAGCTATCTGCGTTCACGGAAATAGTGTCTCAATTGGTTGTGTCTCTCTTGAAAATAAAGATTTTGCGCAAATTTACGCTTTTTCTAAACATCATAATTCTTCAAAATATGGACGAGTTCAATTTCATGTTTTCCCATTTAGGTTTGAAAACAAAACAGTTGAAGAGAAAGAACTATTATGCAAACAGTATATTCATATAAAAAACTATTCCACAAAGAATTTATTACGCTTATGGAAAAATCTTGAATTTGGTTATAATTTATTCAATAATAATAAAAAGCCCTTAACAATAATTACAAACAGAAAATATATGCAGGAAAATGATCTGTCCGAAAATATTATAATAATTAAGAAATTTCTAAAAGAAATGGTATATTATGAAGGTAATATTGATTTCAGATTTTGTGCAAATTTAAAAAAAGCAATTGAGCAATATCAAAAAGAAAAAGGCGTAATTGCAGACGGAATAATTGGTAAAGAAACAATTAGCATATTGAAAAATGATGGCTTAGTAAAAATTTCAATAGAGTATATTTTTGTTGAGAATTGATTGGAATAAAAAAAAAGACTGTTCAAATTAAATATGCCTATAATAATAAGTGAAAAAAATTAAACAACTCTCCAACGATTTATATTGATATAACTAACATTTACCAGTTCGTTTATTCTATCTAAGTTATTGGAAAGAATAGTAATATGGTTTAATTAAGCAGATTTTTTATAAACTATCATGATCTGTTTTTTTCCCTCATTGAACTCATCCTGCTGTCCTTCTCTTAATTTCAAGAGAAGGAACATAAGAAAAGCAAGAAGAATAAAGAGTGAAGTCATCCCTCGCTTTAGATAAAGAGAGGGAAAGAGGGTGAGTTTGAAAAATATAAAAATGAAGTGGAGATGTTAGGATATAATTAAGTCCTACTCTCTTTGCTTATGAAGTACTTCGATCTTCCATCTTAATCTGTAACTTATCAGAGGGTTGGATTATAAGAGCTTCCAGCTTATTTCATGATGTGGAAAATCACAAGGCAAATTAAAAATCTAATATTCATAAGGATATTCATACAGAATTTATCATTTCAAAACCTAATTCGAGAATTTATTATGTTTAATCAATCTTCAATTTATCCAATTCCCAATAAAGCTGCCTTCTACTAACACCAAGAATTTTTGCTGCTTCCGTTTTATTGCCTTTTGCTTCTAAAATTGCTTTTTTAATAACTTTTGTTTTAGCTATTTTTGTAGCACTTTCAATAGTAAGATCACTTTGATCTAATAATTCGGCTTCATCTATTTCAAAATTTGTAAATAATAGATGATCAGCTGTGATAAAATCATTCTCACAAAGAATAATCGCTCTTCTAATCACGTTTCTAAGCTCACGAATATTCCCTGGCCAGCAGTGGTTCATAAGTTTTTTAATTGCTTTGGAATCGAATCCCTTAATTTTTTTCTCATATTTATTGATCTCATTATTGAGAAAATATTTAGCGATCAAGGGAATATCCTCAATTCGCTCTTTTAAAGTTGGAAGTTTTATAGAAAATTCATGGATACGATAAAAAAGGTCATTCCGAAATTTTCCTGATTTTACATCATCAACAATATTCTGATTTGAGGCTGCAATAATTCGGACATCAATTTTGAATTGCTTATTACTTCCAATTCGCTGAACTTTTTTTTCTTGGATCACTCTTAATAACTTAGGTTGCAAACTCAAGGGAAGATTAGAGATTTCATCAAGAAAAATAGTGCCTTCATGTGCCTGTTCAAACTTTCCTGCTCTTGCTGTAAGTGCCCCTGTAAATGCTCCTTTTTCGAATCCAAACATTTCACTTTCAAATAACGTTTCGGGTATAGCACCACAATCAACTGCTATAAATGGCTTTTTTTCACGATTACTTTTATCATGAATAAGTTTTGCCATAAGATCTTTTCCAGTGCCGGTTTCTCCCTCCAAAAAAACAGAAATGTCACTTTTACTTACAAGTTCTATTTGCTTAAGTATCTTTTTGATTATTTCGCTTTCACCAATTATTTGTTTTGCTGAATCATCTTCCTGAATTTTTTTTCTCAGGTATTTTACTTCTTGGGTAAGTTCCTGATTTTCCAAGGCTTTTTTGATAACTAATAAAATTTCTTCATTATCAAAAGGTTTGGTGAGATAATCATAAGCTCCAAGCTTCATAGCTGCTACAGCATGTTTTATGTCTCCATAAGCTGTAACCATGATTACACAAATATTTGAATTGATCTGCTTTACTTTCTCCAAAATTTGCACGCCATTTAGATCTGGGAGTTTATAATCTAATAGAATAAGGTCAGGATCAATTTTTTGTACTTGTTCCAGTGCTTCTTTGCCGTCTTTTGCTTCGATTGTTTTGTAACCTGAATCTTTCAATATCTTTGATAAGATCAATCTCATATGTTTTTCATCATCAATAATTAATATCGTTGCCAATTTTTACCCCTAAATAATTTATTTATAAAAGTTACTTCCTTACCGTAGGAAATTTCAGTTCAACCGTAGTTCCTTCGTTTAATACACTACTAATATTTATTTTTCCTTCATGAAAATTCATTGTTTGATAAACTAAGTTTAGCCCTAAACCTGTACCTTTTTCTTTTGTTGTGAAAAAAGGATTGAATATTTTTTTAAGATTTTCTTCTGAAATTCCTTCACCGTTATCTTGAATTTTAATTTTTACCCATAGATTTGAAACAAGTGATTGAACAATGATCTTTCCACCATTTGGCATAGCATCAATAGCATTTAGGATCAAATTCAAAAAAGCACCTTCGATATGCTGATTATTCATCAAAATTTTAGGAAGATTTTTTTTTATTTTATTAACAATCTCAACCTTATGAGCTGAACATTTTCCCTCAACAAATTGAAGAACTCTTTGTAAAGTAACATTCAAACTATCCATTTTTACCTCTTCATCTTGCGGTTTGGCAAAATCCAAAAGGCTTTTCACTGTAATATTTACTTTATCTGATGATTCAATGAAAATATTCATTAATTCTTTGATTTCATCATCTTGGTTCACATATTTTTTCTGACAATACTGGGCTGTAGATTTCATAATAGCAATAGGATTCCTAATCTCATGTGCAACTCCTGCTGCAAGTTCACCTATTCCGGCAAGTCTTTCCGTGATTCTAAGTTGAGCTTCTAATTGTTGACGTTCGGCGATCTCATCTTTCAATTTTTTATTAATCTCTACCAAATTATGAGTTTTTTCAGTTACTAATTTTTCCAACAAAATATTTTGTTTTTTATTGGAACGATACCGATAAGTAGCCATAGTAACCAATATAAAAAGGATGAAAATCCCAAAATACAATCGCCATTTCACCAAATCCTGTGTTTTTGCTTCAAGTTTGTAAATTTTATTATCTTTTTGTAGAATTTCAATCTCTTTTTCTTGATCTTCGAGAAGAAGTTGCACCTCATAGGTTGTCTGTAATCCGGCAATTTCCTTTATACTTTCTTTTGTGAAAATACTGTCTTTCATTGTGGCAAATCGTTTGTAATAGTTTAAGGCTAATTTATACTTTTTTTCTTCTTGATACAGAGTAGACATCTTTTCATAAATCTCAATTATTAAGTCTTTCAAGTCAATTGTTTGGGCAATGCTCAAAGATTCTTTCAAGTAAAACAGAGCATCTGTATAATTATTAGTTTTCAAGTATACAGTTCCGATATTTGTTAATGAAGCAGCTATTCCTTTTTGAAATCCGGTAAGCCTGAAAATTTCTAATGAATTTTGATGGTAATCGAGAGCTTTAGTAAAATTATGCAGATTCTCATATACAATTCCAATATTGTTCATTTCATAAGCAATACCCATAGTATTTCCCAATTGTTCATATTTTTCTAATGATTGCAAATAATACTTCAAGGCAACATCAAATTCTTTTAGATCATCATATAAAATTCCGATATTATTTAAAGTATTGGCAATCTCAAGCGTATTTTCCAATTCTTCTTGAATATTAAGACACTTAAGATAGAATTCCAGAGATTTATCAAAATTTTTCAATTCATCATAAATCACCCCGATATTGTTTAAAGCTGTGGCGATTCCACTTTTATCATCTAATTGTGTTCTAAGTTTCAACGCTTTGAAGTGATGGTTTAACGCTTTCTCATAATTACTGATGTCTTTAAAAATTATTCCTAATGTGCTGTATGAATTGGCAATACCAAATTTATTATCAATCTCTTCATTGATCTTCAAGGCACGGAGTAAATATTCTAAAGCTTTGTTAAATTTACCTATATTTTCATATTCAACACCTATATTTAACAATGAATTTGCAACATCTATTTTGTTGTTTTGTTTCTCATGAATCTTTAAGGCTCGCTCCATATATATGATAGCTTCTTCGGATTTTCCTTGATCAGAATAAGCAATACCGATATTATTCAGAGATTTTATAATCTCATTGATGTCTCCAATTTTTTCTCTAATTTTTAATGATTTTCTAAAATAATCCAAAGCATTCTCGTAATCATTTGAAAAATAATATGCAACTCCGATGTTATTCATTGCTTGAGCTTTCCCGAAATCATAGTGTAATTGCTTTGCCAATTGAAGAGCTTCATTTCCGTATTTTATAGTTTGTTCAGTATCTTCAAACCAGTACTCTTTGGCTATTTGATTTAATATATCTACTCTATGTCCTTTTTTCGTATTTTTAAGAATGTTCATTAGACTATCAATCTTTGTATTTTGAGAATAGAGTAATGATATTAGAACGGTAAAAGCTATAACAGTGAGGACTTTTTTCATTTTACACTCCAGACTTCTGAAATTTTGTAAATTAATTAAAAATGTTTTATACCAAATATTGTCAAGTATCGTTCAAAAGAACATTAGATTTTTTGAACTTTTTATTTTATTTTTCCTGTTTATAATGGATTTTGGGGTTATTATCGGAAACCGCTTCTTGAAGCAGAAAC
>JAIORE010000288.1 GCA_021108315.1 Candidatus Cloacimonadota bacterium | reverse complement strand
ATTGCAATAGTTTAACGAAGCTAAACCTGTTCGCTTTCGCTACGGCTTACTTACCAATTCAAAGAGCTTTGACCATCTCATTACTGAGAAGTAGCCATCTTTTTCACTTCCGACCGAACGGAAAATTAGTCGCACTGGATTTGCACCAGCTGACTATACAACGCATCGTGACGCACCAGAGAGCACAGAGAACAAAGTGAGATCGTTTTCGTCTTTTTTTCCTTCATCATTGGATATTCCGTGTTGGATATTGGATATTTATTTTCTTTGTTTTTAGCGTCTTTGCTGTTCAAATTATTTTTTTCTCTGTGCTCTCTGTGTTCTCTGTGGTTAATTCTTTATATTTTGCTTTTTAAAAATCTTTTAATAAATTAGAGGCTATTATTGAGCGTTGAACCTGATTTGTTCCTTCATAAATTTGGGTGATTTTAGCATCTCGCATCATTTTTTCGACCGGATATTCTTTCATATATCCATAGCCACCAAGTATTTGTACTGCATCTGTAGTAACTTTCATAGCAACATCAGAAGCAAAAACTTTGCACATAGCAGATTCTTTACTGTATTTTTTTATACCGGAATCAATCATTCGTGCAGTTGCATAAACTATAGCCCGAGCAGCTTCAATTTGAGTAGCCATATCCGCTAACATAAACTGAACACCTTGAAATGATGAGATCGGTTTTCCAAATTGATATCTTTCTTTGGCATAGCTGGCTGCAGCTTCATAAGCTCCTTGAGCAATTCCAACAGCTTGAGAGCCAACCATGGGACGAGATTTATCAAAAGTTTTCATCGCAACCATAAATCCGGTTCCTTCTCTTCCAATAAGGTTTTTTCTTGAAACTCGACAGTTATCAAAAATCATCTCCCTCGTTGCAGAGCCGCGTATTCCTAATTTATTTTCTTTTTTCCCAAAAGATAGCCCCGGTGTATCTTTTTCAACAATGATACAAGAAGCTCCGCGAGCACCTTTAGCTTTATTTGTCATTGCAAAAACTGTATAAATATCAGCTTCTCCGGCATTTGTAATCCACTGTTTCGTTCCATTTAAAACATAGAAATCACCATCTTTGGTTGCAGTAGTTTCTATTCCACCAGCATCAGAACCGGCATTTGCTTCTGTAAGTGCAAAAGCTGCTAATTTTTCCCCTGCTGCAATTGGTGGAAGATATTTTTGCTTTAGCTCTTTGGAAGCTGAAAGTAGAATTGGATATAATCCTAAACCGGTTGCGCCAAAAGAGAGGGCAATTCCTCCACAAACACGGCTAAGTTCTTCGGTAACTATTGCCAGATCCATTACTTTTCCACTTATTCCATCATATTCTTCCGGGATTAATACGGCAAAAAGATCTGTTTGAGCCATGATTTTTACTATATCATACGGGAAGCTATTTTCTTCGTCCACTTGACTTCTTATTGGTTTGATTTTTTCTTCGGCTATTTTTCTCGCAAGTTCTTTCATTTCAAGTTGTTCTTCTGTAAAAAAATAATTCATTTTTCCTCCAGTATATTTTTCTAAACAAAGCAATTTCAAAGCAGTAAATTTCGTCAAGTGAAAAAGAATTTAGCACTCCAATTATGTGAGTGCTAAGAAAAAATTTGACAAATAAACAACCTAAATTAATTTATCAAATAAAAAAAACGAGGAGTTATAAAATGGCAGTAGAAAAAAAAGGAACGCTTTCGATTCATACAGAAAATATTTTTCCAATTATAAAAAAATGGTTATATTCTGAACATGATATTTTCTTAAGGGAACTTATCTCAAATGCAATTGATGCAATGAATAAACGTAAAGCTATCGATTCAAATGTTAAACCTGAAGATTTGAAAATTAAAATTAAATTAGATAAAAAGAAAAAAACAATTCAAATTATTGATAGCGGTATTGGGATGACAGCCGAAGAAATTGAGAAATATATCAATCAAATTGCTTTTTCTGGGGCTGAAGATTTTGTAGAAAAATTTAAAGATAAACAAACTTCGATTATCGGGCATTTCGGATTGGGATTTTATTCCACTTTTATGGTTGCAGATAAAGTTACAATTGATTCACTTTCTTATCAAGAAGGTGCTACACCAGCTTTTTGGGAATGTGATGGTGAAATAGATTTTGAACAATCTGCCGGTAAAAAAAAAGAGATTGGAACCACTGTTACTATCCATCTTTCCAATGACAATAAAGAATATACCGAAGAATCAAAAATCAAAGAACTTATTGAAAAATATAGTAATTTTATGCCTTATTCAATCTATCTTAATAAAGAAAAAGAAGCAATAAATCAGCATGAAGCTCTTTGGAATAGGAAACCAAAAGATGTAACAGATGAAGAATACAAAGAATTTTATAAAAAACTTTTTCACGAGTGGGAAGATCCTCTGTTTTGGATTCATCTGAATGTGGATTATCCGTTTAATCTCAAAGGGATACTTTATTTCCCGAAATTCAAAAATAATTTCGATATGAATCAGGGAAAAGTAAAATTATTCTGTAACAATGTTTTCGTAGCTGATGATCTTAAAGATTTGATTCCAGAATTTATGATGCTTTTACGTGGTGGAATTGATATTCCGGATATTCCATTGAATGTTTCCCGTAGTTTTTTACAGCACGATAAAGAAGTTCGCAAGATTGCTCAATATATTATCAAAAAAATTGCTGATAGCCTTAAAGATATTTTCAAATCTGATCGTAAACGCTATGAAGAACTTTGGAAAGATGTTAGCCATTTCGTAAAATATGGTTTACTTACTGATGAAAAATTCTATGAATCAATGAAAGATTATATAATTTTCAAAACAACAAATGATGATTATGTGACTATTCAGGAATATCGTGATCGCAATAAAAGTGATGCAAAACCTCAGAAAGTATTCTATTCTCCGGGAGAAAACACTCAGGTTACTTATTTGAATTTGATGAAAGAGCAAGGTGTAGAAGTGATCTTTGCCGATTCGGTTATTGATAATCATCTTTTCCAACATATGGAGATGAAAGATAATGAAGTCACTTTTGTAAGAATAGATTCAGAACTTAATGAAAACCTTGTTGACTCCACAAAAGCAGAAGTTGCCGATTCTACAAATAGAACTCCTTCGGAAAAGATCAAAGAGGTATTTGAAAAAGTGCTAAATGATGAAATTGAAGCAAGTTTTTCCAAAGAAAGTTATGGTGATTTTATCAAAAAATTCCCTGAAGCAGTAACGATTCTTACACCGTATTTGCGACAAAAAGATGATTTCAGTTATATCAAACCTTATGAAATTCCATTTGATGTTCGTGAAAAATTGGGAACGAATGCTTTTAAGGAAATTCTCACCAATCTTCATTTGAATATCACTGCTGATGTAAAGAATCTTAAATCACAAAATATTCCGGCAATGATCGTTTTCAATGAATTTATGAGACGCTTCCAAGAGATGAATCAAATGAGAGGTGAAGGTAGCGATATGCTTCAAAATCATAATTTGATTGTTAATTCTGAGAATGAGATTATCAAAAATATTCTCTCTTTTGAAGAAAATGGAGAAGAGGAAAAAGTTGAACTTTTGGTTAAATATATTCACGATTTGGCACTTATTGAACAAAAGCAATTTAGCGGAAAAGAGTTACAGGAGTTTATAAAAAATTCAAATCAAGTATTGCAGCTTATTAAATAGAAGAGTGTTTTTAGATATACAAAAAGCTCGTTTTTCAACGGGCTTTTTGCTTTTATAGAATTAATTGATCAATGTTCTACAGTTTCGGTCCAAGTAATTTTAAATTCCTCACCTGCTTTTAACTTTTTTGTAAATTCAATTTCATTACTTTTCTTTTTGTTATATTGCACGTTTTCTTTGGTTATTTCCCAATCTCCACGAATAAAGTGAACAACAATAATTTCCTTTGGTTTCTTAGAACGATTTTTCAAAATAACCGACATCTGCCTTTGATTGATATATTTTGAAATTTTCTTTGTGTCCACTACAATTGTTTCTCCAACAATATCAAATGCATTACCGGTTGTTAAAGTTATTTCTTCCTCTAAAGGTGTATGAGAAATATTGTCCTCTCCAATGAATTCCATATTATTATCTGCGTTATCAATTTTATAGATTTTGAAAATTCCTTTGGGAAGAGGTTTGCCTAATCCATCTTGCTCAGAATTATCAAACACTACCATACTTTTAATTTTATCGCCTTTAGTTCGATATTCATAGCGAGATTTTGCTTTAACCTGAGCTGTAGGATAAAGCCGAAGTTGCTTAACTTGATTATTATTTATGGAAACATTGTCACTGAGGGTATAAATGTGGAAATCGTGAAAAGCTTTTTCTTCAAATTTGTGAGCTCTACCATTATCTACGAAACTTGTAGCTAACACTGTAGTTTCAAAAATTTCTCCGTAATGTTTATCATATCTACGTTTTTTTTGCACTTCACCGGCAACTAATTTTAGTTTTGTATCTTCAAAAGCTTTTCCTGTGGTGTTATTCATCGTAACCCAAGAATTTATCTCCAAATTGCCGGCTACATCATTCCAAACAGCATTATAAGTCACATTCCAGCTTAAACCTGTACAAAGATAAGAAAGATCAATGGAATATTTCCCCTTTTTCTTGGCTTGCAATCTCCAATGTAGAGTTGGTTTCAAAAAGAAATTAGCAGGCAATTTTGTTAGATTGAAATTTCTAATTTCCAAAACACGAACCAAATCCAATTTTCCAGAATCATCTTGAATTCCAATGGTTTCAAAATCTTGAAAGATTAATTTACCGGAAAATTTATTATCGGATTTTGTGATAACTTCTATATCTTTGCCAATATACTTCATCAAAATTTTACTCGTATTTGCTAAGTCATATTCATAATTTTGTGAGAAAATTTCTAATCCCTTTTTGTTTGATTCCACTATTACCGAACTTGCTTCAATGGTTGATGGGATATTCTCAAAATAAAAACTTTGTAAACCTTTGGTTAAGTTCAATTCCGTTTGGGTACGAACTAAAGCAAAATTGTCATTGTAAACAGTTACTTGATCAATTGCCAATAATGTTGTAAAAGTCAAGATCAACACAATCATAATAAAAATTTTATTCATTTTTTCCTCCTGAATTTATCATCGGCATATTTAATTTTATTCATTTTAATAGTCAATCAATAAATGAAAAGATAAAATTGCAGTGAAAAAAAAATGACGAGTAAAAATGATCAATTTAGTAAAATAATTCAATAAAATATCATTATTTTAATTTCTAATTCAATTTTTTGCACCTTTTTCTGAAAAATAATCCTTTTGAAAATTGAATTAATAAACATACCCATATATTATCTTGTTTTTTTTAATTTGATAGTTATATTTATTTTTGAAACAGCTCTGTCTATAAGATCAATTTTAAATTGTTATACAGATAAGTATAGCAATCATCCCATAAATGATAGAAACTGAGAAAACTCAGCATTCTCAAGTATCTTACTCTCATTTTAAATCAAATCTATATTATGTTCGAGTAATAATAAATTGAAGAATTGAGAAATTAGATGGTTTATTTTTAAGGGAAAAACTTTTTTCATTTGACAGAACGATAATATTTTTGAGATAGGAGATAAGCTAAAATATAAGAAACAAATTGACTTTTGAATATATATTTTAAGAAATTTTGACATTTATTAAGGAGGTTCTTTTGGAAATAATTGTATGTATTAAACGTGTTCCCCAAACTGCTGAAGTAGCAGTAAAGATTGATTCAACAGGAAAAGGTATCGAAAAAGATCGTTTGACTTTCGATACAAATGAATCTGATACTTATGCTTTGGAAGAAGCAGTTTTAATGAAGGAAAAATTCGGTGGAAATATTACCGTAATCTCTTTGGGAGATGAAGATACGGAAGATACTCTACGCATTGCTTTAGCAAAAGGAGCAGATAATGCTATCAGGATCAAAGCCGAAGATTTTGGAGTATTAGATGGTTTTCAGACTTCACAAATTTTGCAATCTGCAATTAAAACACTAAATTATGATGTTATTTTTACTGGCTGTATTTCTACTGATGCTGCTTATTCTCAAATCGGTGTAACTCTTGCTGAATTGCTCGAAATTCCACACGCATCTCTTGTCGTAAATTTTGATATAAACAATGAACGAGCAGATGTACAGCGTGAATTGGAAGGTGGTTTGATCGAACATCTTGATATTTCTCTACCAGCCCTTTTCACAATTCAAACTGGTATCAATGAACCTCGTTATGCATCTCTCATCAAAATAAGAAGAGCTACCAAAAAAATAATTAAAGTTATAGGTAAGGATGAACTTCAGCAGGATGAATTTATCAGTAATTCCACTCTTGATGAATTATTTGTACCTCCAATTTCCAAACAAGTTGAATTTTTAACAGGTTCCGTTGGAGAATCATCTGCTAAACTTGCCGGAATTTTCAAAGAAAAAGGTCTAATTTAGGAGGAATAATGTCTGAAATATTTGTTTTAATTGAACATCGTCAAGAAGAGATAAGAGATATTAGTTTTGAACTTCTAACTTGTGGAAGAAAACTGGCAGAAGAAAATAGTTCTAAACTTACAGCAGTAATATTAGGTTTTAATACTGAAAAAATTGTAGAAAAAATAAAATCAGAAGTACATAGAGTGTTAATTTATGATAATGAAATTTTAAAAGAATTTAACTCGGAAACATATCAAATAGTTCTTTCGTATTTGATTGCCAAAGAAAATCCGTTTCTCTTTTTGATTGGACATACAGCATTTGGAATGGATCTTTGTCCGGCTCTGGCAACTCAATTGAAAATTCCTTTCACCACTGATTGTCTAAACATTGAAATTTCTGATAATAAAATCAAAGTTGTGAGACAGATGTTTGATGGAAAATTGGATGCAAAAGTAATTTTACGAGAAAACCCATCATATATGTTAACCTTAAGAGCTGGTTCATTTCCAGCAACCGAGAGTAACCTTGAAGCAGAAGTATCAAATCTTGATTCTCCAATTTCAGAGGAGCCGGATTATCGAAAATTTATTGAATATATTGAAGCAGTTGCCGGCGATGTAGATATTACAAAATCTGATATTGTAGTTGGAATTGGACGTGGAATCAAAGAACAGGATAATATGACGTTGATTGAAGATTTTGCAGCTTCAATAGGAGGAGTTGTTGCTTGTTCCAGACCAATAGTTGATTCAGATTGGCTTCCCAAAGATAGGCAAATCGGATCTTCCGGAAAAGTAATTAAACCAAAATTGTATATTGCTATCGGAATTTCAGGAGCTTTTCAGCATATTGCCGGTATGAAAGGTGCTGAAACTATCGTTGCTATCAACAGAGATGCAAATGCTCCGATTTTTAATGAAGCAGATTACGGGATCGTTGATGATCTTTTTAAAGTGATTCCCATTCTAAAAGAAAAAATATTAGAGATGAAATAAAATACAGTGAATAACTAATAGTGAATAATGAATAGTTAAGAAAAAATTCACCGCAAAGACGCTAAGAACGCAAAGCATTTATCATTTAAAATTTATAATTTGTAATTATTTTTTGTCCTCTGTGGTTATTAATATTCTTAGTTCGTTTTGTTTATCATTGTTAGTTGCTAAATAATTTATGACTTTTGATTTACCCCAGTTAGGAAAATAGATGAAAAAAATTGGTGTATTCGTCTGCCATTGCGGTAAGAACATTAGTTCAACAGTAAATATTGAAAAAGTTGTTGATGAAATTAGTAAGTATCCAGGTGTAACATATTGTGAGGATTACAAATATATGTGTTCTTCACCAGGGCAGCAACTGGTTCAGAAAGCAATTTTGGAACACAAATTAGATGGAGTTGTAGTTTCTGCTTGTTCTCCAACTTTACACGAACAAACCTTTCGTAATGCCGCTGAAATTTCCGGAATGAATCCCTTTATGCTTGAAATTGCAAATATACGCGAACAGTGCAGTTGGGTTCATTCTGATATGAAAGTTGCAACTCCTAAAGCAATTAGCATTATCAAAACAGTTGTCGAAAAAACAAAGTTAAACGAAGCTCTTTCTCCGTTAAAAGCAGAAGTAATTCCAAAAGTTCTCATTATTGGAGCAGGTATTGCAGGAATTCAAGCTTCTTTGGATATTGCTGATGCTGGACACCAAGTTATTTTGTTGGAAAAAAGTCCTTCAATTGGTGGGCATATGGCTCAACTTTCGGAAACTTTTCCCACCCTTGATTGTTCTCAATGTATATTAACTCCCAAAATGGTTGCAGTTTCACAACACAAAAATATTAAACTTCTTACCTATTCAGAATTGGAAGATTTATCAGGTAGCATAGGTAATTTCAAAGTAAAAATAAAGAAAAAAGCTTCTTATGTTGATAATGAAAAATGTACAGGATGTGGAGCTTGCACCGAAAAATGTCCAAGTAAGGTTATTTCAGAATTTGATGAAGGTTTAGGAAAAAGAAAGGCAATTTATACTCCCTTTCCGCAAGCCGTTCCCAATAAACCCGTTTTAGATAAAGATCATTGTATCTATTTTCTGAAAGACGGAAAATGTGGAATTTGCAAAATAACCTGCACTCTTGATGCTATAGATTTCAATCAAAAAGATAAAATAATTGAAGAAGAAGTCGGGGCAATAATTGTCGCCACCGGTTATGAACTATATCCGATCAAAAATATGGTTGAATATGGTGCTGGTAAATATCCTGATGTTGTAAATGGTTTGCAGTTTGAAAGGCTATTATCTGCTTCCGGACCTACAAATGGAAATATTCGACGTCCATCTGATGGGAAAATTCCCAAAAGAATCGTCTTTCTCTCGTGTGTAGGTTCCCGTGATCCCGAGCATCATCAATCATATTGTTCAAAAATTTGTTGTATGTATATGGCAAAACACGCTCTTCTTTATAAGGAAAATGTCAAAGATGGGGAAAGCATTATTTTTTTTATTGATGTAAGAACTGGTGGCAAAGATTATGAAGAATTTTATACCAGAGCTAAACAAGAGGGTGAAATTTTATATGTTCGAGGAAAACCATCGAGGATCATTAAAGAAGGAGATGATCTAATTGTTTGGAGTATAAATACGCTAACAGGAAAGCATCTTCGCATAAATTGTGATATGGTCGTACTTTCTATGAGTATGATCCCGTCTAAAGGTATAATGGCTTTGGCAAAAGTGCTTCGAATTCCTACAAATGATTATGGATTTCTTTCTGAAGCTCATCCCAAGCTTCGACCTGTAGAATCTATTGTTCCCGGATTTTATCTTGCCGGAACCGTTCAAGGTCCCAAAGATATTCCCGAAATAGTTTCTCAAGCTTCAGCAGCTGCTGCAAAAGTTCTTGCTTTGTTTGCTAATGATGAGATTTCTCACTCTCCAGTTACAGCAATTGTAGACGAAGATATTTGTTCTGGATGTGGCATTTGTATTCCAGTTTGTCCTTATGATGCACGCGAACTCGGTGGAATGCAACCCAAAGCCAAAGTTAATGAATTATTGTGTGAAGGATGCGGAATCTGTGTTGCAGTTTGTCCTTCAGGTGCTTCCCAACAAAAGAACGAGACAGATACACAAATTGGAAATATGATCGAAGCACTTTTGTAAAAAGAGGAGATAGGAAATAGGAAGTAGGAGAAAGGAAGAAAGGGAGAAAGTGAAAAGAGAAGAACAGATAAATAAAAGAAAAAATGTAATAATTAAAAATAATTGATTCCTTAACTCCTTACCCAATCTGGAATTATAATGCTTTCTTATTAAATTTAATTCGTGTTGATTTGTGTGAATTAGTGGTTTCATATTTTTCGTTTTTGTTTGGGTTAGGAAATATATAGAGGTCAAAATTGAAATCTAAAAAAAGTATGGTCACTGAATTAAATCAGGAAATTAGAGAAATCCTGATAGAAGAGGGTGCCGAAGATATTTACAAATGCTTTCAATGTGGAAAATGTACAAGTATTTGTCCTTGGTTTCAAATTGAAGTTTTTGATTTTCCAGCTTATACTTTTTCATTAAAAACCGCAATGGGTGATATGGCTGCCAGTGAAGATAAATTTGAGTTGGAAGCAGAAATAGATATGATCTATCGTTGTGTTGGATGTGAAGCCTGTACCGATCAATGTCCTCACGGCATCAGCACGCCAAATATCCTCAGAGCAGCTCGCCGACTTCTGGTTGATTTCGGTTCTTATCCTGATACTCTAAAATCTGTTGTTCAAAAAATTCATAGTGATGCTAATCCACTTGGAGAACCGCGTGAAAAAAGAGCAGATTGGGCGAATGGATTGGAAATCCCAAGTTTTTCAGCAGATCTGGAATTCCTCTATTTTACCTGTTGTCTTACTGCTTATGACCCAAGAATGCAGAAACTATCGAAGGCAACTTCTTTCCTTTTAAAGAAAGCTGGGATTAGTTTTGGAATTCTCGGCGAGAAGGAATCATGTTGCGGAGAAGCTATTCGCAGGATCGGATCGGAAAGTATTTTTCAAGAGGTTTCAAAGGCAAATATTTCCAATTTTGAAAACTATTTAGTTAAAAAAGTTATAGTCTCTTCACCTCATTGCTACTCTACTTTTAAAAATGAATATCCGGAGTTTGGAGCAGAAATTGAAGTTTCTCATATAACTGAAATATTATTTGATTCTATCGAAAGGGGCACTATCATACCAAATAAAGAGTTTAACAAAAAAGTTGTCTATCACGATCCGTGTGATTTAGGTAGAAAAAATAATATTTATGATGAACCAAGAAATGTTTTGAAAAGTATTCCAGGATTAGAACTTCTGGAAGTTGAGGATTTTAACCGTAATTTAAGTGTTTGTTGTGGTGCCGGAAGTGGTGGATTATGGATGGAATGGGATAAGGATGAGCGAATCGTCAATGTTCGTCTCAAACAATTATTAGAAACCGGAGCAGATGTTATTGCAGTTGCTTGTCCATATTGTTTGCAGATGTTTGAAGAGACTTTAAAATCAATGAATTCAAATGTATTAGTGATGGATGTTACGGAAATTTTATTGGAATCACTTTGAAAAAATAAAGAAATTGTTAATCAAAAAAAATGAGAAAAGGAGTCTATTTTGTACAAAATTGAATCAAAAATTGATGTAAAATCTCCTGAATTTTTAGCTAATAAAAAGGAATTTTTAAAACTTCTGGAGAAGAATAATTCTATTTTAAGAGAAGTTAAAAAAGGCGGAACCGAACGGGCTTTGAAAAAACACAAAGAGAGAGGAAAACTTTTAGTTAGGGAGAGAATTGATCTACTGATTGATCCCAATACTCCATTTATAGAATTGTCTCCACTCGCTGCTTATGGGCAATACAATAATAAATTTCCTTCGGCAGGAATAGTCACCGGTATTGGTGTGATACATGGAAAAGAAACAGCTATCATCGCAAATGATGCGACTGTAAAAGGTGGAACTTATACAAAAGAGACCATTAAAAAACATGTAAGAGCCCAAGAGATCGCTATGGAAAATAATTTGCCATGCGTATATCTTGTTGATTCCGGTGGAGCTTTTTTGCCAGACCAAGCTCGAATTTTTCCTGATAAATATGATTTTGGGAGATTTTTTTTCAACCAAGCAAAACTTTCTGCAAAAGGACTTCCTCAAATTGCTATTGTAATGGGTTCTTGTACTGCTGGAGGAGCTTATGTCCCGGCAATGGCAGATGAAACAATTATTGTAAGAAATCAAGGGACTATTTTTATTGGTGGTCCTCCACTTGTAAAAGCTGCCACAGGTGAAGACGTTTCTGCAGAAGAATTGGGTGGTGGAGAAGTTCACACAGCGATTTCAGGAGTAGCAGATCATCTTGCAGAAAACGATGCTCATGCTTTACAGATTTGCAGAAATATCTTTGAGAATTTGGAGATAAAAGAGAAACAGATATTAGACAAAGTTCCAGCCGAAGAACCATTTTATGATCCTAATGAGCTTTATGGAATTGCCCCTACAGATCTTAAAAAAGCTGTCGATTCCAAGGAGATCATTGCCAGAATGGTTGATGGAAGTAAATTTCATGAATTTAAGGCAAGATATGCTCCAACTATTGTGACAGGTTTTGCTAAAATAATGGGTTTTCCAATAGGTATAATTGCTAATAATGGTGTTCTTTTTTCCGAAACATCATTGAAAGGTGCTCATTTTATTGAACTTTGTACTTCCCGAAAAATTCCAATTCTATTTTTACAAAATATTACCGGATTTATGGTTGGTAAAGAATACGAAAGAGGTGGAATTGCCAGAGATGGCGCAAAACTTGTTCATGCTGTAGCCAATGCAGATGTTCCCAAATTTACGGTAATATTTGGCGGTTCATTTGGTGCTGGAAATTATGCAATGGCAGGCAGAGCTTATGATCCAAGATTTCTATTTATGTGGCCCAATGCAAAAATTTCTGTGATGGGTGGTGAACAGGCTGCAAATGTGCTTCTAACAGTGAAACAAGCTCAATTAAAAGCAAAAGGAACTAGCATGACTGATGAAGAAGCAAAAAAGTTTATGCAACCAATTCTAGATAAATATGAGGAAGAAGGGCAAGCACTTTATAGTACTTCCAGATTGTGGGATGATGGAATAATTGATCCGATTGATACTAGAAAAATAATCGGTATGGCAATTGCGATTTCATTGAACAAAAAATATCCTGAACAGAAGAATGGTGTGTTTAGAATGTAACTCATAAAAATGGGGAAAACAAAATGAAAAATTACCAAACTTTAGAAATAGAAATCAAAGACAATGTTGGAACGATTTTTTTCAACAGACCAAAAGTTCATAACGCTTTTAATGAGGTTATGATTTTGGAGATAATTAGTTCAATCAAAGAGCTGAATGATAATGGTGATGTGAGAATTATTGTTTTAAGAGGACGAGGAAAATCTTTTTGTGCCGGGGCTGATCTTAATTGGATGAGAGATGTTGCAAAATACTCTTATGAACAAAACTATCAAGAATCACTGCAATTAGCAAAATGTTTCTATGAGATTTATACTTCTGCAAAACCAACTATTGCAATCGTTCATGGAGCAGCGATTGGAGGAGGAAATGGAATCCTCGCTGCTTGTGATTTTGCTTATTGTGATGATAATACAACTTTTTCATTAAGCGAAGTAAAGCCATATCTCCTTATGTAACAAAAAGAGTTGGTGAATATGGCTCCAGAGAATTGATGCTCACCGGCAAAAGATTCAAAGGTTCGGAAGCTGAAAAGCATAAACTTGTCAATAAATCGCTGAGTGCAGAAGAGCTTAATCCGTATGTAGATTCGGTGATTAAGCTTCTAAAAACCAGCGGTCCCAAAGCTATGACAATGTGTAAAAAACTTCTTTTTGATATCGTAAATAAATTAACTTTGGACGAAGCAGTGGAATATACGGCAAAAATGATCGCAGATATCAGAGCTTCTGAGGAAGGACAGGAAGGAATGGCGGCATTTATGGAAAAAAGAAAACCAAATTGGATTAAGTAAAACGAAGGTATTAAATGAAATTATTTAAGAAAATTTTAATTGCAAATCGTGGTGAGATTGCGGTAAGAATTATAAAATCTGCAAAATCTCTTGGTATTAGATCAGTTGCTATTTATGCAAATGCTGATATTGATTCTATCCATGTAAATTATGCTGATGAAGCATATTGCATCGGAGATGTAGAACTAAATGATACTTATCTGAACATTGATAAAATTATTAATCTTGCTGAGCGAACAGGATGTGACGCTATTCATCCCGGCTATGGATTTTTGGCTGAAAATCCTAAATTTGTAAATGCTTGTGACCAAAAAGGGATAGTTTTTATCGGTCCCAATACAGAATCAATGGATTTGATGGGTAATAAAATTAAAGCCAGAAATTTTATAAAATCAATCGGGATTCCACTGGTAGAAGGTGTTACCGGTGATGCCGAAAAATTGATGAATGAATACAAGAAAATACCATTCCCAATTCTGATAAAAGCTGCTGCCGGTGGCGGTGGAAAAGGAATGAGAATTGTTCGTAGTGATTCTGAAATGAAAGATGCTTTGGAAGCTACTTCGAGAGAAGCTAAATCATACTTTGGAGATGGTGATATTTTTATTGAAAAATATATTGAAAATCCCCGTCATATTGAATTTCAGGTTTTGGGCGATAATTATGGTAATGTAATCCATCTTTTCGATAGAGAATGTTCGATTCAAAGGAGATACCAAAAAATTATTGAAGAAGCACCATCGCCGACAGTTGATCCTGAGTTAAGAAAAAGAATGGGAGAAGCTGCGGTAAGAATTGGGAAAGAGACCAATTATAATAGTGCAGGCACAATTGAATTTTTGGTAGATAGTGATAAAAATTTCTTTTTTCTGGAAATGAATACCAGAATCCAAGTTGAACATCCTGTTACCGAGATGACTACCAATATTGATCTGGTAAGAGAACAGATATTGGTTGCTGCCGGAAATGAATTAAGCATTAAACAGGAAGATTTGAAACAAACCGGTCACGCTATTGAATGTAGAATTTATGCTGAAGATCCAGCTAATAATTTCCTTCCATCTCCCGGCAAAATGTCTCTCTATGTTGAGCCCCAAGATGAAGATATTAGAATTGATACTGGTATAAATAAAGATACGGTTATCAAAAGTTTTTATGATCCGATGATCTCAAAGCTTGTAGTTCATTCTGAAAATCGGGAAAAAGCTATTGTCAAAATGGAGAAGGCTCTCACAGATTACAAAATTCACGGAATATCTACAAATATCTCCTATCTAAAAAAGATTATGAGTTTTGAAGAATATGAAACCAACAATATTTCTACCCATTTCTGTGATGATCATACCGATGATATTATTAAAGAGATTAAGGATGAAAAAAATAGTACTCCGATCTCAATTCCGATAATCGCTTTCTTTTTATACTCATTTAAAGATAGTTACAATAGAAATGGTGATAACAAAGATATTTGGAGCTATATTGGTTATTGGAGAAATGCTAGAACTATCAAGTTTGAGCTTTTTGACAAACACAATGAAACTTCCGAAGAATTTGAGATTTCTGTAGAAGTTCAAAATGAGAGTGGTCTTTTTGAGTTCCAGATCAATGATAAAAAATATGATGTGATCTATAAATCTTTTGATAAGAAAACAAATAAATTGGAATTTTATCTTGATAATCAGCATCATATCACAACATATATTTCAGAAAAAAATATGGGACGTGGTTTTGTTGAAACGGAAAATGCTATTTTTGAAATTTCGCGGAATGATATTTTAGATGATAGCATTACTCTAAAAGAGATTGAAGAATCATCTGTAGGTAGTAAGGAAAATAGTATAAAATCACCAATGCCCGGTACGGTTATTAAAATTAATGCTGAAGTTGGGCAACAAGTAGAAAAAGGTGATATTTTAATTGTGGTAGAAGCGATGAAAATGGAGAATAATTTAATAGCTCCGAGAAATGGAGTTATTGAAACTATAAATGTAAAAACCGGTGATCAAGTAGATGGTTCAATTTCCTTGATCATTTTAGAAGAACAGAAGGAGGAATCGAATGAGTAACTATATTTTTTGTGAAATGGAGCACGATCTTTTAAGAAAAAGTGTTCGTGAATTTGCAGAAAAAGAGATCAAGCCAATTGCTCAAGAGTTGGATGAAAAAGCAGAATTTTCACTTGCACTAACCAAAAAAATGGGAGATCTTGGTCTTTTTGGTGTTTTTGTTCCGGAAGAATACGGTGGACAGGAGATGGATTATCTGTCCTATATTATTGCAGTTGAAGAAATAGCCAGAGTTGATGGCTCTCAAGCAGCAACCATAGCTGCGCATAACTCGCTTGGAATAGGTCCATTGTTAGATTTTGGAACAGAAGAGCAAAAAAAGAAATATCTGCCGGCACTTTGTACAGGAAAAGGACTTTGGGGATTTGGTTTAACTGAAACTGAAGCAGGGTCCGATTCCAGAGGTACAAAAACTAATGCTAAGCTTGAAAATGGTAATTGGAACATCAACGGTTCTAAAATATTTATAACAAATGCTTCTTCAAGTATAACGAAAGGTAGCACGGTTCAAGCAGTTACTAGCGTAGATAAAAGAGGAAGAAAAGAATATTCAACTATTATTGTAGAACAAGATACGAAAGGATTTACAACTCAAACAATGCACAATAAAATGATGTGGCGAGCCTCCAATACTTCTGAACTTTATTTTGATAACTGCATTGTTCCGGAAGGTAATTTGCTCGGAAAAATTGGTGATGGTTCCAAAATTATGCTGAAAACGCTTGATAAAGGTCGGTTATCCATTGCTGCAATGGGATTAGGTTGTGCTCAAGGTGCTTTTGAAGCAGCTCTTAAATATGCAAATGAGAGAGAGCAGTTTGGAAAACCAATTTCAAAGTTCCAAGTTATTTCGTTCAAACTTGCGGATATGGCTTTAAAAATTGAACTTGCCAGAAATCTTTTGTATAAAGCTACAATGTTGAAGCAAAATAATAAACCATTTGAAAAAGAAGCTGCAATGTCAAAACTGTATTGCTCCGAAGTTGCTAAAGAAGTCGCAGATGAGGCTGTACAAATTCACGGTGGATATGGCTTGATGAAAGAATATGATGTCGAAAGATTCTACAGAGATCAAAGATTGCTACAAATCGGTGAAGGAACATCAGAAATTCAAAGATTAGTGATTTCAAGATATATTGGTTGTTAGAGAAAAACAAACTCAAAGGAGATAAAAATGAATTATCCTAAGAAAGTATCACTTGGTGATATAACCGTAAGAGATGGGTTTCAGCATGAAGAGATTTTAATACCAACAGCGGCAAAACTTTGGCTTAGCGAAGAGTTGATTCTTGCCGGATTCAAAAAAATTGAAGTAACAAATTTTGGAAATCCACGAGGAATGCCACAGTTTGCAGATGCTGATGATTTGATGAAAGCAATACACAATAGTAAAAAAGTAAAAGATATGTTGTCTGATGTTGAAATCACAGCGGTGACAATTCGAGAGAGATCAATTGAAAGAGCGATTCAGGCAAAAAAAGAAGGTTACGGACCTGATAGAATCCTTTTAATGGTTTCCACAAGCGAATCTCATCATAGAATCAATTCTGGCATAACCTTGGATGAATACTGGAAAATGAGTGAAATTTATGTAAAAAAAGCGATTGATGCCGGTATCAAAGTTAATGGAACAGTTAGTACCATTTGGGGCTGTCCTATTGCAGGACCTACCGAGATGTCAAAAGCAGTTGAATTCACTAAAAGATGGTTGGATATTGGAGCTACTGATGTTGAACATGCCGATCATGACGGTTCTGCATCACCTGATAGAGTTTATGATTATTTTTCAATGATCTTGGATGCAATTCCTGATACTTCTAAACATATTGTCCACTTGCATACAACGAGAGGTTGGGGACTTGCTAATATATTGGCTGCCCTGCAAGCCGGAATGACGCATTATGAATCATCAATTGGTGGTATCGGTGGTCAACCAGCGAATTTTGTGAGTGGAGTTCCTGTATCTGGAACAGGTTCTTATTATTATAAAGAACCAAATCTTGCCGGACTTGTTTCCACAGAAGATATGGCTGTAATGATGGATGAAATGGGAATTGATACAGGAATTGATCTTGATAGACTTCTAAATGTTGGAAATATGGTTGAAAAAATAATTGGAAGAAGATTGAGATCAGAAACTATAAAGTCCGGTAGAATTCCGAAGTCGTTAACTGGAAGATAGAAAAAAAATATAACCCCTCTAACTCCCCTTCGTAAGGGGAGAACTCCCTTCCCCTTGCGAAGGGGAAGGGTTGGGGATGGGGTTAAGCACCCTTAAGAGCATATTTTTTAATCTTGTCCCCCATACTTTGCGAGGAACACTGATTAGAACGCTCTGCGTTCATATAAAGGTGGGCAGAATCACAAAGCTAATATTTGACAAAGAGCGTCATCAATTGTATTCCAACGCAGAACATTGTAACGAGATAAATTAGGATTGTTTTCCAATATGAAGATAGTAGAATCAGTTCGTGATGCTATGCAAGGAGTAAAGGAATTTATTCCAACCAGATCAAAAATAGAATATATTAATTTATTGCTCAAAATTGGTTTTGATGTTATAGATTTCAGTAGTTTTGTTTCCAAAAGACAAATCCCTCAATTAAAAGATGTAGCTGAAGTTTTGGAAGGATTGGATATTTCTAAAACCAATACAAAACTTCTTGCTCTTGTCGGTAGCCAACGAGGAGCTGAGAGAGCTTGTGCATTTGAAAAGATAGATTATATCGCTTATCCCTTTTCTATATCTGAAACTTTTTTGAAATATAATCTAAACTCAGATTTCGATAAAAGCATTAAAACAATTGAATATAATCAGGACTTATCTATAAAAACAGGAAAAGAGCTAACTCTATATTTTGCAATGGCGTTTGGGAATCCTTATGGTGATGAGTGGAGTAGTGAAATAGTTTTCAAATGGTTAGATTTTTTTCGACAAATGGGAATTAAACAAATTTCATTTTCAGACCCTGCGGCTGTGGCTAATAAAGAGACAATTTCTCAGCTTTTTGCGATATTTAAAGATGAATATTCAGATTCTGGAATTGAATTGGGAATTCATATTCATTCAGAGCCGGACAACTGGTATGAGAAAGTTGATGCTGCTTATAAAAATGGCTGTCGCAGATTTGATACTGTAATTAACGGTTTTGGCGGATGTCCAATGTCAAAAAAGAAATTAGTTGGAAATTTAAAAACAGGAGACCTATTAAGTTATTTGGATGAAGGGAAAAAAGTTTACAATAAATTGGATATGAATGCTTATAAACTTGCCTTAGAAAAGGCGAATGAGATATTTAAATCTTAAATTGAGTAACTATTCTTCAGTATTTCTAAAAATTTTGAAAATAACAAATTTACACTTTTCAAAAAATTAATAAACAAAATCAAAACTCAAGAAAATCAATTCCAAAAGTAAAATAAAAGACTTCACTTACAATATTGTATTGACACAAACTAAATTATTTAAATTATTGATAAATTAATAAAAAGGAAAGAGTGAGGAACTATGAATATCGAATTTCACTATTACATAACAAAATATTTGGCTTTGAATGCAGGCTTTGAAGATGATGAGGCTGAAATAATTGCCTATTCCTCACAATTTGTAGATGATAATTTTACAAGATTCAAGATTGAAACACCTGATGATGATTTCTATGAAAATTATATTACCCAAACTATGAATATTTCTAAACCAAAAAAAAAATTGCTACGTGTTTATCTTCTTTATCATTTTATGCCGGGTGATCCTACAACTCCCAAAGTTCGCCGTAGAGATGGTAAAATGCATATTTTGATGACAACTCCCGGAAACACAATTGCCCAAGATATTTTTTACTCAGCGAATAAAGATGATAATCTATATTCACTCGGAATTTCTTCTCATATGCTGGCAGATACCTTTTCACATCAGAATTTCGTAGGAACTTTTGATGAAATAAATGCCCTCTGCGGAGTCTGGGAGACATTGATTCCAAACATTGGACACGCAGATGCCAGATTTAAACCTGATATTCCAAATTTGATGTGGCACGATCCTCGTTTGATCAATAATAATGTTGAAGTTAATAATGTCGAGAGATTGCTATTAGCCGCTCAGAAACTCTATAGTAACTATATTTTTATTACTTCTATGCCAAATCAATGGAATAAAGTTAAGAAAAATTTGGAAGCTATTTTTAACAATACTATTGATGAAACTCAGCTTTCAGAATATCCTCTACAAAAAGAATTTAGAATTTCACAATATAAAACTCTTTTGGAAGATATGGAATCTGATGGAGATTATGATCCCAATAAATGGTTTAATCAATCTATAAATCAAGATGTGAATTTTTTGAATGACAGAAAATTTAAGTTTGACCCAATTAAAGATAAATTTTCTTTTAAAGATAGTTATGAAAGATCGCATTGGTACAGATTTCAAGAAAGTGTAAAAGAATATCAAAAAATTGCTACAAAAAAATTAGAACCGCTACTGACCCAACTTGAAATAAAAGAATGGTAAAAGAATTCATAATCTATTATAACCGAAATTGAAATATTTCGGTTTTTTTGTTTTTACTTTGATTTATGATAGTTGTTACGATATTAAATTTGGAGTGAATACTAATGCTGAATCTCAACAAGTTAACCAGCTTGTAGAAATATTAGGGTAAAAACAACTCCTTTTGGTTTATTATTTTCTATAAAAATTTCCCCATCATAAATTTCCATTGCTTTTTTTACAATATACAGTCCTAAGCCTGTATGACCATCTTTTCCATAAATGAAATTTTCTTCAAAGATTTTATCTTTAATTTCATCAGGAATGCTATTACCATTATCAGCAATTTTTATCAGGCAATTTATTTTGTGTTTGGTAATAGTTATATTGATCTTATCAGCTTTTCCATAAATGATTTCATCTCTAATAATATTCTCAAATATTGATTCTAAGGTTTCGTTAGCGACAACATTCCCCTTACCTTTTATATTTATCTCTATAGAGGAATAATTTTTTGCAATTTTCTGCAGAATTCTGTTCACATCATAGATTTTCAATTCCCTATGAGTTTTCAGGAACTGTTCAAGATTTCGCATATTGTGGATAAGTTCAACACTTATTTGAACGCTTTTATCAATTTCATTCAAGCAATGTTCATCTTTAGAATTTTCGAATAAAAAAACAGCACTTTTAATTCTATCAAGATTATTTGCGAGATCATGCTCAAGGATTTTGTTTATTAAATTTATATGTTTTCGATGTAATTTTAGTTTTTTGTTTTTGTTTTGGATATCTTTGTTTACATTAACCAGTTCGATGTTCTTCAATCTATAAATCTCAGCTTCTTTTTCTTTTCTTTCTGTTTCATATTTAGTTTGCATTTCTGCTATCTTTTTGCTGCTTTCTTCGGTGAAAATAGAATCTTTATTTTCAGAGAAAAGTTTATAATATTCAAGGGATTTCTTATAATTATTTGAATTGCTGTATAATTTAGAAAAAGCTTTGTAACATGCTCCGGTTAAGTCTTTTGATTTTATTTCCTGTGCTGTTTTTATTCCCTTTTCAAGATAAAATAAAGCTTTTTCAGGTTGCTTTGTTTCAATATAACATTCTCCAATATTAATTAGTGATATCGTTATTCTGTTTTTATCTTGAATATCTTCATTGATACTTAACGATTTTAGAAAGTATTCTAAAGACTTGTTATAATCATGCTTGTTCTTCATACAAATCGCTCCAATATTATTAAGAGAAGCAGAAATACCTGATTTTTCATCAATTTCCTCATAAACTTTTAGTGCTTTTTTTTGACATTCCAGAGCTTTATCATATTGAGAACGATAATTATAAGTATTTCCCATATTATTCAAAGAATTTGCATATCCCTTTTTATATCCGAGTATTTTATTGATTTCAGCTGATTTTTGATGAAACTCTAACGATTTTGAATAGTTACCAATATTATTATATATCAATCCAATATTGTTATAAGAATAAGCAATTTTTCTTTCTAAACCAAGTTCTTCAAATATTTCCAATGCTTTGAAAAAAAATTCCAGAGCAAAATCATATTTGGCAAGATATATATAACTCCCACCAATATAATTAAGTGCATTTCCCTTTTCTTCTTTATCATCAATCTTTTCGGATAATATTAGAGCTTGCTTTCCATAATCCAGAGCTTTATTAGGAAATGAAGACCAACAGGCTTTTGATAAATTATTGAGTATTTTTATTTTCTCATTTTCATTATTTCTGCATTTTGCTAATTTCTTTTCCAGAACTTCAATTGATTCCATTGTTATTTAACCTTTTGGATAATATAAAAAAGATACCAACAAATTAACTCTGATTTTCTTGTTTCGCATAAGCAATTTATTGTCAATTTTAACCAACTTTGCGGAAGGTTAGAACAAACACAGCACCATTCGGTTTATTATCTTTTATTGAGACTATTCCTTCGAAACTTTCCATTGCTTTTTTTACTATGAATAAACCCAATCCTATATGTCCTTTTTCTCCATATTTAAAACCTTCGTTAAATATTTTATTATGCATCTTGCTGGGGATACCAATTCCATTATCTGCAATTTCCACTTCACATTTTTTTTCATTATTTTTGATATTAATATCAATTCTATCTGCATTTCCATGAATAATAGCATTTTTGATAATGTTTTCAAACACAGAATTCAATTTTTCATCTGCCAGTACTTTTCCTTCTCCTATAATATTAAAATCTATATCTGGATAATCAATAATAATTTTATTGAGTATGTCATTAAGATAATATAATTTCAAGTTCTGATGTGAATTAATAAAGTTCTTCAGATCTTTCATATTTTGAATGAGTTCGACACTTTTATGAACACTTTTATTAATTTCAATTAGATATTGTTCATCTTTTAAATCTTTAAATAATCGCACAGCACTATGAATTACAGCAAAATTGTTCGTGAGATCGTGCCTAAGAATTTTATTTATAAGATTTAAATGTTCCCTATGAATTTCTAATTCTTTATTTTTATTTTTAATAACTTCGTTTGCTTTAGCC
Organism: Candidatus Cloacimonadota bacterium; assembly: GCA_021108315.1. Classification (GTDB taxonomy): domain Bacteria; phylum Cloacimonadota; class Cloacimonadia; order Cloacimonadales; family TCS61; genus JAIORE01. The sequence continues at coordinate 7,948 of JAIORE010000288.1, read as the reverse complement.
AATTCGATATTTTTTAATTTATAAATTTCTTTTTCTTTTTCTTTTCTGTTGGTTTCATATTTAGTTTGTGTTTCAGCTACTTTTTTGTTACTTTCTTCGTTAAAAATTGCATCTTTGGTTTCAGAGAAAAGTTTATAGTATTTGAATGCTTTTTTATAGTTATTCTGGATAAAGTGAATATCTGATAATATTTTATAATAGTTTTTGATCAAGTATATGTCATTTATTTCTTTTGCTAATTTATAGCTGTTATTAAGATATTCGGTAGATTTTTTATAATTTTGTAGTTTCAAATAAAGGATAGCAATATTTTCATAGGAAGTTGCTATTTCATGAATATCACCGATTTCTTTTCTGATATTTAATGATTTAAAGTAATATTCCAACGCTTTTTCATAATTTTTTCTAAGATCATGAATAACACCAATATTGGCTAAAGTATCAGCAACATTTTTTTGATTGTTACTTTTTTTTGATAATTTTAAAGCTATCTCACCATAATTCATAGCTTTTTCAAGAGATACGTCAAAATAGGAAAAAGTAAGCTTATTTAATATTTCTAATTTTTCTTCATTGTCCTTTTTGTATTCAGTTAATTGTTTTTCAAGAGTTTCAATAGATATCATAGAAAAGCTCCCAAAATCAAATGATTTTTTCTCTTAACGATAAATTTAATTATTTATTTTCGGAATCATAGGTCAAGCTTTATTATTAAACCATGACAACTGTTTATTTCATTTAAGCTCTTCCTGCTCTCCATTTATTAAATTAAAAGAAGGAGCATAAGTAAAATCGTAAAAGAAAAAAGTCATTCTCATTTATGTTAAGATAGAAGCGGAGAGTTAGTTTGATAAGTTAAAAAAACATTTTAGTAATAAAATAAGCAAAATATTAATACGCAGCAAAAAAAATAATAGTAAAAAATAACTTGACCAAAAAATCTTAAAGATTATATTAAAATAATAAAAGAATCTATAAAAGATTATTTGGAGGTAAATTATGAAAAGGTTAATAGTATTATTTTGTTTTATTTTAATAAGTGTTTCACAGCTATTTTCTGTTTATGCTCAGATTGGATCTGGAACTGATGTTATAGGTACAACATCCGTAACTCCGTTTGGAACATATTATGAAGATGGTCAAAATCAGATTTTATATACAGCGGATGAACTTATAGCAGTGGGGCTTCCTGCAGGTGAAATCAGCTCTATCGGATTTCATGTTGATACGGCAGCTTCTCAAACTATGAACGGCTTCAATGTAGAACTCAAACATACAACTGCTACGTATGTAAATGGCTGGGAAAGCGGATTTACTAATTGCTACTCCGGAACATGGATAGCAGTAACAGGGTGGAATGATATTAATTTAACTACAAATTTTATCTGGGATGGTGTGAGTAACTTACTTGTGAAAGTATGCTTTCATAACACAAGTTATACAACAAATTCATATATTTATTATCATTTGGCTACTGATATGAATGGATATTCATATAATGACAATACGAATGGATGTAGCGATCCTTATCAAGGTGTTGAAGATAAACGACCTCATACCAGATTTGAATACACTGAAATAGTACCTACAGCAGATTTTAGTGCAGATCAAACTAATGGTTTTGCTCCCTTTATAGTTAATTTTACAGACAATTCTGCTGGAAATCCAACTCAATGGGAATGGGATGTAGATAATGATGGAACTGTTGATTATAGTACTCAAGATTGTTCACATACTTATGCAAATTTAGGTTCATATTCAGTTAAACTTAATGTGACAAACATTGCCGGATCGGATGAATTAATAAAAACTGATTATATTACTGTATCAAATCCACCGAACATAGCTACTTTACCAGAAGAATACGATGTTTATGTTGTTCAAGGAGATACTCTTTCCGAAAATTTAATGATCTACAATTATGGAGAAGGTAATCTAGAATGGAATATTGAGCAAAAGGTTAACTCATTTGACGAAACATCTTATCTAAATTATTATGCTACCGGAGATTCTACTGTGCACAATTTTAATACAGGTGTTGTTAATTATGATGCGGTTTTGACTATTACAATGAACGGCGATTATAATGATTCTTCAGAATATGCTACTACTTATATCGAAGGAACAAATTTAGGGATAATTCCGGATGGAGATCCTGCCAATGGAACAGACATCACTTATATTTATAATCTAAATGCAGCCGATATGGCTTCATGGACAAGCGATGGAACTTTATCTGTAACTATAGATAACAATTCCTCTGTTCATACAAATCAGGGAGGTTCAAATTCGCACCAAGTTCAGCTAACATGTGATGATGAAGGAGAATATTATACAATTCCTGCTAATGGAACTACTGCTCCTTTTTCAGATGATGTAATAGAATTAGTCTTTGATGCCAGAAATACTGAAACCGGCTCATTTTCAGGTGATGTCACTATCAATAGTAATGATCCTGATGAACCGGAAATAAATATACCTTACACAATGAATGTAGGTAATGTTCCAATTGCTGATTTTACCCAATCGGAAACTTCAGGATTTTCACCTTTGAATATAGATTTCACAGATATTTCAACCGGAAATCCTACTTCCTGGCAATGGGATATTGATAATGATGGAACTACCGATTACACTACCCAAAATTGTTCCCATTCTTATGTTATTTTAGGAACATATTCCGTAAAATTGACAGTCCAAAATTCTTGGGGAACAGATGAAATCTTGATGACAGATCTGATCACAGTAGAAGAACCACCTGATATTGCTGTATCTCCTACTGAATTTCTGGTGAATGTTGCAACAGGTTCTACCGAAGATAAAACCTTAACTATCTACAATAATAACATTGGTACTCTTGATTGGGAAATAGGCTCTTCTACAAGTGAAAGCAATCCTAAAGTGCTGCTTCTCCATACTACTGACGATGCAACTATTTTCAAAAATGCAATGGTAAATACCGGACTTTTTCTTGCTTCTGATATTGATATATTAACTAACCCGAATTATTTGATAGATTTATCAACTTTATCACCTTATGATGTTGTGCTTGCCTGGACAAATGATTCTTTTATTAATCCCCAAAACATCGGAGATACTTTAAAAGAATTTGTTGATACCGGTGGAGGAGTGATCATAGCTACTTATAGTTTATCAAGCAGTTGGGAAATTCTAGGTGGAATTTCTGATTCCGGTTATTGTCCATTTATACCTTCCTCAACTCAATCAGTTTCCGGTACGATAAATTATAGCTCTCTTTCTAACCCAACTCATCCTGTTTTTGAAGGTATTTCAAGTGATATGATTTATTGGTTTAATTCCAGTTATTCAAATCCATCCTTAAATACAGGTGGTTCAATGTTAGCTTATGATTCATTAGGAAACAGAGTTATCGCTGAAAATCAAAATGGAAATGTAATGGGAATTGTAATCTATCCGGAAAATATTGATAGCGGAAATGAGGCTGCTCAAAGAATGTTTGCTAATGCTTTGCATTATGTTTCCAGAGATGAATTCACTTCAGCATTTCCAGAAAATGGTAGCATTGTCACCAGTGGTTTTGAAGAAACAACGATAACTTTTGATGCAACAGATTTATCTGACGGAACTTATTACGAAACAATTCAGGTTACTTCAAATGACCCTGATGAACCAATAATAGATATTCCGGTAACAATGATAGTTTCGAGCAGTTCTCCGCTTGCAGATTTTTCTGCCGATAATACAAATGGTGGGAATCCATTCACCGTAAATTTCACAGATACATCTACTAATAATCCGGCTTCTTGGCAATGGGATATTGATAACAATGGAACAGTGGATTATACAACCCAAAATTGTACTCACACTTATACTCAAATCAGTAGTTTTTCTATTAAATTATCAGTTTCAAATATTTTTGGTTCTGATGAAGAATTGAAAGCCGATTATATTTTGGTTTCAAATGGAGCTCCGTATGTAGAAAATCCCATTTCCGATTTTAATTTTGATGAAGATACAATAGATTCAAGTATTGATCTGAATTTTGTTTTTGAAGATGGTGATGGTGATAATCTGAGTTTTTCTTATTCTGGGAATTCACACATTTCTGTAGATATTGTTGATGGCTTAGTTACTTTGACTCCAGCAGAGAATTGGAATGGAAATGAAGATATTGTTTTTACAGCTACCGAAGTAGTCCGTTCTAATAAATCAAGAAAAAATAATGTTTCCCGAGCATCTTTTTCCGATACGGTAAATGTTTTGATCAACCCGATAAATGATGCTCCTGAAGTTATCAATCCAATGGTTCAAATAGAAATCACCAAAAATGGAAACCATATAACACCGAATTTAAATACAATCTTTTCCGATGTAGATTTTCAACTTTTATTAACCTCTTTTTCGATTCAAAATGATAATCATATTTCTTATGTGATAAATGCTGATACCACTGTTACTCTTACTCCTGATACAGACTGGATTGGTGGAGAAGTATTACATTTCAAAGCTACAGGTGATCAGGGAATTTCAACGATTGATTATGTAGATGTCGTCGTTTACGATCAAGTGATTTATACGGAAAATTTTGATCATAATGGAAATGCTCCTGTTGATTGGAACGCTACCGAATGGGATGTGATACTCGATAGCGGAGACGATTATAGTATGAAAGCTGAAACTCTATTTATGCAACCATCTAATGATAAACTGGTTTCGGAAGTATTTGATTTCACTTTTTCCAAAAATATTGAAGTCTCTTTTGATAGTGAGTATTCCCATGCAAGCTCCCAAGCTATTTTTGAGATTTCTACAAATAATGGATATTTGTGGACAAACATTGTTACTCTTTCTGCTACAGCAACAGAAACTCTTACTTATGATGTTTCTGCTTATGCAGATCAGGAAAATACGGTTCAATTTAGATGGCATTTCATAAGTGGTAATAATCCAAGCTCATGGGAAATTGATGATTTTAATATCAACTACGATGCTCTGGATAGCGATCCACCTTCTACAATAAGCGATTTATCAATTACTTCAAGTACTGCAACTTCTATTACTCTGAACTGGACATCTCCTACCGAAAATTATTTTGCAAACTATGAAATATATTATTCCTTAGATTCAGATGTAACAACTGCCGATTCTTTATGGAATTATCTTAATGATGTGAATTTGACAGCCAAATCTACAAACTCAACTATAATTACAGATTTAAATACAGATCAGGAATATTGGATTAAGATCAGATCATTAAATAATTCAGGGGCAAACAGCGAATTTTCAAATTCTGCAAATGTAGTTTGTGTTTTACTTCCGGTTTCTCATTCTCCTTATCCGAATCAGGGAAATTTACCTTATTCCAATTCCAGAACAGTTGATATTGGTATCACATTTACCGATGATACGATGTTAAATGCCAGTTCTATCCAATATCGCATAGATTCAAATGGAAATGGTACTTATGATGGTTCTGAAATCTGGGCAGATGTTTCCCACACCCGATACACCAATTCCGATTCTATCGAAGTTCTGGAAACCGTAACTTATACTTCAGATGGTGAGAATCTTTATTTTGAATTTAGGGTTCAAGATACGATCGGTACCGAGTATGCTTATACCGGAACATCACAAACCGAAGGAATTTCCGATGATTATTATGTCCAAATTGATACCGAAGCACCAACTGTTATTTCTGATTTGATGGCTGATGGTGTCTCGTCAACTTCAACTTTGTTAAGCTGGTCAATAGTTACCGAACCACATTTTGAGGAATACAAAATTTATTACAACACTCACGAAAATATTGACCAAACCGATCTGTTATGGAACTCAATTGATGATTCGGATTTATCTAATATCAATACAACAAGTACGATCGTTAGCGGACTCACTCACGGTGAAATTTATTGGTTCAAGGTTTGTGGAATTGATACTTTTGATAATGAATCTACACTATCAAATGAAGTTGCCTCAATTTCTAACAATATTCCTCCGGAATGTACAAATCCATTTCCTATTGATCAGCCTGATCCTGAATTTTATAATACAATGACAGTTACAATCGGTTGTGATTTCATAGATTATTATGGTATTAATGAATCAACTGTTCAATATAGGATAGATGCAAATGGAAATGGTGTTTACGATACTGAAGAAATTTGGCAGGATTATTTGCTGGTGAGAGAGATAAGAAGTAACTTCAATAAGAAAAAAATGCTAAACAAGAACTTTCGAGATTCTGCAGTCTTCGATACTTTGGAAATCAGAAAAAATGTGACTTATGATATCGAAGGTGATGATCTATCATTTGAATTTAGAGCTTATGATGTAGATGGTTACGGACCTACTTACAGTGGACTTTCCAGCCTTCTCGGTATTAGTGATGATTGGAAAGTAAAAATTGATACAACCGCTCCGGTAGCGATAGATCCATTTGGAGTTGGAGCTACTACAGAAGCAACTATTGAAGTAGGTTGGGGAGTCAGCGAAGATATTCATTTCGCAGGATATGAACTGTATTATTCAGAGATTCCCGGAGTAACAATTTCAGATAATCTTTGGGATAAAAATGACGACCCTGCTTTAGCTAATATAGGAACAGAATATGCTATAACCATTGTAACGGGATTAGATCCGTCAACTACATATTATTTCAGAGTACGAGCTATTGATGAAGCTGGAAACTCCTGTGAACTAACTTCAGAAGTTTCTGGAACTACAGAAAGCATATATCTACCTCTATCACCGCAAAATGTTACGATTACCACTTCCGGGGAGGATGTGATTCTAAATTGGGATGAAGTTACAGAAAACACAAATGGCGATCCGATAACTGTCTCAGAATATAAAATATACAGTTCAAATGATCCATATTGGGGTGAAGGTGCTCAGACGGAAGATTATACATCCGTAACAAATTCCTTTACTCATACAGGTGTACTTACTGCCCTTGATGTAATATTTTATAGAATATCAGCAGTTACTTCTACATCTAAAAATTCTAATAATAATCTTATCCGCCTATTAAATGAACAAAAAAAGGATAACCGGAAAAGAAAATAAAAAATAAAAAAGGCAGTAGGTTTTTCTACTGTCTTTTGTTTTTGAATCTGAGATGAACGTTATATTGTTGCTATATTAGTCCGTATCTTTCTCTCATAGATTTGGAACGAAAAACCAAATCAGTTAATATTGTCAATAATGCTACAATTCCAAAAATAATAGCCAAAAAATATTTAGCAATGAACAATACGAACTTTTTCTATTTTCCTTGAGCCACTATTTTCTCCTTAGATATTTTTTAATCTTTCTATCAATAAATTCTGTGATACGTTTCATAGAAGGAATAATATAAAATATAGAAATGACTAAGGAAATAGGTATAAATAAATAAAATGTTTTTAACATTGCTTGAATATTGATTTTATGATCGGGGATTTCGTAAAAAGCAGTCAAAATTAATGTGCAGAAAATAAATAGTAAAAACCATAACAAATTATTAAAGTCTACAATAATTTCAAAAGTTTTTCCAAATTTGGTTTCCTTAATTTTTAATGAAAAATGTTTCACGAAAAACAATGTATTTATTAATCCACCACTTTTACCACGAAATATTAACATACTTTCAATTTCTTATAATTCGTTTTCAGATAACTGAGCAATTTCCTTTAAAATTTCTATATTTTCTTTCAAATAATGGATTCTTCTGCCATTTTTGAAAAATCTTCACAATAATCTTCATCAAGTTTTAAAGCTATTTTGAAATTCGTTATTGCTTCTTTTTGTTCTGAAAATTTATAATATGCTAATGCTATACGATAGTAAATACTTGCCTTGGAAATATCCCATATTTTATCAGTTTTATTTTCTTCATAGATTGACAATGCATTTGAAAGCATGCTATAGATGTTCGCAGATGAATTGATACTCTTTAATCATAATTATCTTGAATCCAATTTTAAAT
>JAIORE010000364.1 GCA_021108315.1 Candidatus Cloacimonadota bacterium | reverse complement strand
CTCTTCTTTCGAAATTATTATTAACAATCTCAGGGGACATTTGGCACTAATGTAAATAATTATAAAATCACGCTTTCCGAATTTTTTCTCGTTCCCAAGTTTGTCTTGGGAACGAGATAACTTTGGAGTAATTCAACAGTGTTGAATTTTGAGTTGGACGCAACTCAGTTTTTTGAAAGTGATTTTATCGCTTAGCATTAATACTGTTAATGCACTCAATAAAAGGATAAAAAAACTAAAAAATAGGAGAAAAAAATGAAAAAATTAATTATTATTCTTATGTTAACTTCTGTATTGATTGGTTTGCAAGCGCATCACTCAATTGCAGATACAGACAACTTTATGGCAGCAATAGTAAATCCGGCAGCACTTAGCTTTGGGAATGCAGCGGGAATTGCATTTATCAACGATTTGAGCACGGATGATCCCTTTCAAAATATGTCATTCATTTTCAATACAAATAATTTTTCATATTACTTGAACATTATTTCAGGTGATGAAATGATAGAAAAAATCCATAATCACAAATTAACTTTATCTCGTAACCTTTTTAGAAATTTCTATCACGGAGCATCTTATAATTGGACGAATAAAGATTTTAAGGATGGTGAATTCCAGAAATCAGTTCTTTATAGACCATTTAATTTCGTTTCTTTGGGAGCTGTAGCGAAAAAAATCTTTCGTTCGGAAAGAAATTTTGGATTGGGAGTAGCCTTAAGACCATTATTTTTTAGCAATTATTTAAAAAACAGAGTAAGTTTCAGTACAGATATTGCTTATGATGAAGACTGGAGTGATCCGGTATTTGGGGTGCAAACTGAAATCTTAGACGGTTTTCACATTGGAGGATACACCAAATATGATACAGATGAAATTGGTTTAAATTTTTCTTATGATATGGGAAATTTTAAAGTTGGAGCTTTGCATTTTAGTGATGGAGACTCTGATAATGATGTTACGCAATCCTTTGTAAATATTTCCAATAAAGCGTTAAGAAATTTCATAATCAAACCCAAAAAAAATAAAATATACGATTTCAAATTATCAGGAAAAATTATTGAGAAAAAACCTAAAACCAAAATTGGTCCAATCACAATATCTATGGGAAAATCCAAAACGATTCAAAGTTTAATAGATGAACTTGAAGAATTGAAAGATGATGATAGAATCGGCGGTATTGTAATAAAATCCGGAAATTTTAGGGCAAGTTTTGCAAATCATTTTGAGCTAAAAGAAGCATTTCTTGATTTTAAATCAACTGGTAAAAAAGTTATATTTTATTATAATGACATAGGTAATGCAAATTACGTTTTTGCAGCATCTGTGGGAGATGCAATCTATCTAAATCCACTTGGTGGCATAGATATAAAAGGGATTTCTGCAAATTTTCCATATCTTAGAACTTTACTGGATTCTATTGGTGTTGAAGTCGTGAATTTTAGAAGTCATCCTTATAAAACTGCTGGGAATATGTTCTCAGAAAAAGAGATGACCGATGCAGAAAGAGAATCTTATGAATATCTTCTTGGTGATCTTTACGATGAACAAGTAAAAATGATAGAAGAGGGAAGAGGAAAAAAGCTTAAATATTCGGTAGAAACAATCATAAATAATGGACCATATTTCATAAGTAAAGATGCATTAAGTAATGGTTTAGTGGATGGATTGATCTATGAAGATCAATTATCTGCAACAATTGAAGAAAATTTCGGAAAATCTAAAAAAATAATTAAAAAGAAACCAACAAAATACGTTCGTTATGATTGGAGTGATGCTCCTGAAGATAAGATTGCTTTGATCTATGCTGTTGGAAACATTCATATGGGAAAAGGGAAAAATGGCAAAACAATTGGATCGGTAACTACAGCAAAAGCTATTAAAAGTGCGAGAGAAGATAAAAGTGTAAAAGGGATCATAATTCGTGTAGATAGCGGTGGTGGATCAGCTTTGGCTTCTGATATTATTGCCAGAGAAGTCGCACTTTGCAACGAAGGTGATAATGCAAAGCCTGTCGTTATTTCAATGGCAGGAATGGCGGCATCCGGTGGATATTACATCTCAGCATTTGCTGATAAAATTATTGCTCAACCAACAACTATCACCGGCTCAATTGGAGTCGTAGGTATGATACCAAATTATGAAAAATTGTATGATAAGATTGGTGTAAATTGGTCAAATGTTAAATCGGCAAAACATGCAGACATCGGTTCATCATCTCGTAAAATGACTGATGAAGAAAAAGAGATGATTTCATCTGCTATAGAAGACATATATTGGACTTTTATACAGGTTGTTGCAGACGGAAGAGATAAAACAAAAGATGATGTTCATGAAATTGCTAAAGGTAGAGTATGGACAGGAAACCAAGCTTTTGATCGTGGTTTGGTAGATAAATTGGGTGGAATGAAAACAGCCGTTGATGAGATAAAAGATATTGCAAAATTAAAACATGAAGTCAAATTAATAGAATTCGATAGTATTGGTGGAGATATTGATGTTCTTTCAATAATAAACTCTAAACAAGCTATTCTGAATTCAATGCCAACTGAGATAAAAAGTCTCATGGAAATCTATAATGAGATGAAAATGTATGAAGATGATAAAGTTCTTCTGATTCTTCCTCATAAATTTGAACTTGAATAATTGCCCAATTGTGATCGCATCTCGTTCTCAAGTTTTTCTTGGGAACGAGATGCAAAATTTATTGAAAAAAATTACTCCAATTTATAATACTTTACAATTTTAGTTATTAATTGAAATTTACTATTATGACAAAAAATAAAAAAGAATTATTAATAAAAAGTATGGCTTTAATTTTTTTATTGATATTATTAGTTTTTGGATCTTTCTGGCTCGTAAAAAATGTCGGAATGGGGAAGACTCGAAATGAACTCAAGCCAGAAGTTTCTAAACAAAAGTTAAAACAATTTGTTCAAAAGAATGACTTTATTAACAGTTTAACTGACTTGCATGGGTATGAATTCTCCTTAAAAGATCCTGCTAAAATTAATTATGTTTTCTATTTTTATATTGAGGAAGACCAAAAACAATGGTTTCTTGAATATTTACAATTTAAGTCTACAGCATTGAGAGGTGATGCCGATATTTTTTTTAATTTCGAGCATCCAGATTGGTGGAAACCCGGAGATGTGAATAAAGGTAATTATTACACTACTATCCAAAATGGAGTAAATTATTTTATGATTTATGACATGGATACAAATTTTATTTATCTATTGATAAAGTAGCTTTTGTTATTTTTTTCAGCTTTATAATAGTTATACAATTGCTGTTGAAGATTATTATTATTTCAAATTCAAATCATAGCAGGAAGGATTATGAAACGATTAGTTATATCAATATTTGTAATTTTTATTGTAAATTGCAATGCTTACGATTGGGTAGAAATCAGTGATTTTAATGAACCTGTTTGGAAATATTTTAAGTCGGATAATTATGGATATCAAGTAGTTGGTGTTGATGAAGGATTATATTTAAATGTTGGATTAGATTGGGAATATTATCCGAGAGGGTTTCGAGTATTTGATATTGTTGATTTGGATTCTAATACAATACTTGTTGCCGATGCAGACGGATCTTGTCAAAGTGCTGGTTTATGGGAATTTGAATTTGAAACTGCTGATTACGATATTGTTTTTTTTACTTGGCATGGAGTAAAAATTCTTCATTGTAATCAAAATTATTATTTTATTGCAGGTGATTATTGGCAGTCTTTTGATGGTTATGACTGGAATTATTATAATTATTGGGATAGTGCTTTTATTGTCTCAATTGCAGCTTTCGAGAATAATGTTGTTTTATCAACTGAAGAAAATATTTATGTTTCAGATGATGAAGGTATTACATTTAATCAAATTGAACAAACAATCGAAAATATTGCTGATCTTGTATTTTCCAGTGATGGTCTATTATATGGAAGAACTCCTTGGCATTTTGAAGACTCTATAATTTGGGTTTCAGATGATTTCGGGGCAAGTTGGAGCGAGTTATTTCATGATAGTTATATTGGTCGAATTGGAGTTGATTCAGCTGGGAAGTTGTTTGTTGGATGGCGAGGATATCCTGAAAACCTTAGCGGAATTGCATATTGGGATGAGCAAGAACAGGAATTAGTTTATATGAACAGTAATCTTCCAAATTTAGAAATTAATAGAATTGAACCATTTGAATATGAAGGAAATCCATCTGTTGTCTGCTGCACTCAGGAAGGAATTTTTTATCTAACTGACTATGCAAAAAATTCAGATGATGAATTAAGCTTAGATGAAATAAGTTTGAGTTTATCAAATTATCCCAATCCTTTCAATCCTCAAACATCTATTATCTTTACAATATTAAAAGAAAGTAGAATTGAATTAACAATTTATAACACCAAAGGGCAGAGAATAAAATCACTTCTAAAAGACAATTTTGCTAAGGGCAAATATTCAATAATTTGGACAGGAGATGATGAGCTTGGAAATTCAGTCAGTTCAGGAATCTATTTTTATAAATTGAACGTAGATAGCAAAAATGAAATCATTAGGAAGTGCTTATTATTGAAATGAAGCAGGGAGAACAATACTAAGCATTCTCTCATAAATATCTGTAATAATTAGACACAGAGTTTTTGGATTAGTTCAAGGCGTGAAAATTATGAATATCATTAGATATTTAAGATTTTCACAACGCTGAAATAATTCAAAAAATCAAGTATAAAGTTATAGATATTTGTGAGTGGATGCTTAAAGAGAAGAAAGAAAATCAGCTAATACTTCCACTTCATACTGTACACTATTCATAATCTTTTTATGCTTCTGAAAATCTAAAAGCTCAATATTATTTAGAGAAGGTTTTATATATAGATGGGGTTTATTTATTTTCATTTTGTGCTCTACAATACAAGCTTCCATAATTTGAAAAGTATTCATCACACTTTCAAATATTGTAGGATTTTTTCTCTCTTTTTCAGGAGATTTTTCACCATTTACATCAATTGCAATTACAAAATCACAATCATCTTGGATAATATCATAAGGAAGAGGATTTATCGCTCCACCATCAGTTAAAATATTATCATTCATTTTGACAGGATTAAACAAACCCGGCACAGATATACTTGCTCTGATCGCCGGAATAAGCTCACCACTTTCAATCACAATCTCTTTACGATGCCAAAAATCGGTTGCAACGATTTTCAAAGGGATTTTCAGCTCAGAAAAACTACTTACTTTAATATTTTCTTTAAGGAAATTCATAACCCCATCCCCTTTTACTAAACCGCTCATGTGAAAAAAAGAGAAATCAAGCAATTTACTGATCTCAATGAAGTTAAGGTTTTTTGCTAATGAAGCAATCTTTTCACCAGATAATCCGGAAGCATAAAAAGCCCCGATAATTGCTCCAATACTTGTTCCAGAAATTATTGCCGGTTTGATATTTAATTTATCAAAGGCTTTCAGAAATTCAATATGGCACAATCCCCTCGCACCACCACCACCTAAGGCTAATCCAATTCTATTCATAAAATATTCCTCAAATATTGATGCGAAAAAATGATTCATTGCAAATTTGTAAAGAAGTTAAAATATATAATTTGAAATTTATATTGAAAGTTCACTAAATTGTTACAGTTCTCATTTTCAATTGTATCTTTGAAATAATATTATATTTTACGAAAACAAATGTCGCAACGAGTTTTATTAAAAAAAATTATTGAAAGCCTACTAAATTATTGACAAGTAAAGTATTCAAAAAGATATTTGAAATGTTTTAAATCTGAACTTAATCCTCTTCTACTAACCGAGTAAACTTCTTTTCATAAAGTAGAAGATAAGAATAAGTTGAAAATGAATTAATCAGGAGGTCATCATGAAACTATTAATTCTATTAGTAATATTTTGTTTATTTATTCCGGTATATGCAACTGTGATTTGGGTTCCATGGCATTTTTCTACAATTCAAGCTGGTATAAATGCTGCTTCAAATGGTGATACGGTTATGGTTGCAAATGGAGTTTATAATTCAGTTGGTGATTCAAACCTTATTTTTTATGGTAAAAGTATTCACTTAAAATCTCAAAATGGAGCTGAAATTACATTTATTGATGCTCTAAATTCACAAAGATGTGTGAACTTTATCAATGGCGAAGATTCCGATACAATCATTGAAGGTTTTACACTTAGAAATGGGATTGGTACTACTTTTGCAGGTGGAATTCATATAGAAGGTGCTTCACCGACGATCAAAAGCAATTTCATTCATAACTGCATTGGTGAAGAAAATGGTGGAGGAATATCTATTAAGAACGGTAATCCGGTTCTTATAGGAAATTTGCTCTGTAATAATCAAGTACCAAACGAACCCCAAAACCGTGAAATTGGATTTGGTGGTGGAATAGCGATCATAGATAATAGCTCTCCAATTCTGTTATATAATATAATAATAAATAATTATGCAGATATTGGAGGAGCCATCGGAATTTCGGATCAATGTAATGTTTTAGCGGTAAATAATACAATCTGTAACAATCTTTGCAGTATTTTAAGTGGTGGGATAGTAATAAGAAATAATTCTGATCTTACTTTGAGAAATTCTATTTTATTCGGAAATATTGGTTCACCAAATGATCAAATATCAATTTTAACAAGTAGTACTGCTGATGTTACTTATTCTGATGTTGAATTTGGTTTTGCAGATTTAGGAAATATTAATAGTGATCCTGAATTTATTTTACCATCAGCCGGAGCTGGTTCAACTTTTTCAGTGTGGGGAACAGATTGGGAACTCGAACCATTTTCTCCTTGCATAGATCAAGGTGATCCTAATGATTCTTACGATGAGGATAATACAATTCGTGATATGGGAATATTTTATTATCATCACGAAGCAGACTTTATTCTTGATTCTTCCTTTGGATTTGTTCCGCATGAAATTCAATTTACAAATGATTCAATCGGTGAAGCTACTAATTGGTTCTGGGATTTTGATTCTGATGGTGCTTGGGATAGTTTTGATGAAAATCCTTTTTACATTTTTAATGAACCGGGAGTTTATTCTGTAACTCTGAAGATAACTAATTTTTCTTGGGAGAGTGTGACAACAAAAGAAAATATTATTGTGATACAAGAAAATGAGTTATTACCACCCCAAAATATTACCATTGAACTTATCGGAACAAATGTACTTTTAAATTGGGAATCTGTAGAAAATGCAAATTACTATTTGATTTATGTAAGTAATGATCCGGATGGAGATTATTATTTTGTTGATAGTACAACAGGATTAACGTATGAAACGACAGATATTTCGATTTATGAAAAATTATTTTTCAAAATTATCGGCTTTGATGGAGAACGAGAAGAATTAGAGGAATTTATTGAAAATAATTTTATCCTAAAGTATTAATCTGATAATGATATAAGCTTTGTTAAATCTAATTATCTCCATAAGATTTTTTATTTGTCAAAATATTTTTAAATTGCATTGTAACTTATTTAAACTTTATAAGTGCTAAATAAAGACAAAAAACTCAGTTTTGGAGTATATTCCAAAGATGAAACAGAAGTTTCAAAGATAATACCTTCCAAATCAGAAGATTAGGAAGAAGAGCGATTTACAATCGCTCAATTTGAACTAAAATAAATTTCAGAAATATTTTATCGCACTTTTTTTGTGTTAATTCGTGAAATGAGCTTCGCAGGTCTCCCTTCGGTCGGCTCGTGGTTTCATCTTTTACCGTTCATCCAAGTTAGGTTATTGTTGGTTTCTCCCAACACATTAAATAAGGAGATTTTCTATGGTCAAAAACAAAACAACTTTAAACCCGCAAAAACTACCAGGGTTTAAAGAGATGAAACTCAATCCTTTTAATCTTATGTTTAAGAGTAAGAATTTAGAAAAACTATTTGAAAAAGATTACTATAGAAAGTCGTTGACGCAGGTGAGAATTTCTTTTGTGCTAGCAATAATTTTATATGCTCTTTTCAGTATTTTGGATTCAGATAAAGATATGCAGACCTATTTTTGGCTAATTAGGTTTTCTGTGGTTATTCCAATTGGCTTGTTAGTAATTATCTCGTCATTTTCACACGATTTTAATAAATATAAGGATATTACCTTTGCATTTTCTATGATTTTGTTTGGTTTGGGGATTAATGCTATGATGATTTTAAGCTCTGCAAATGATTACTTTTTTTATAATGCGGCTCTAATGATCACATTTATTTTTGCTCATACTTTTATAAGTATTCGTTTTATTCCTGCTACCCTAACAGGACTAATTATATTAATCCTTTATGAAATTACTGCAATTCTTTTTTTGAAAATTTCTTTTTCTGAATTAATGGCTAATAATTATCTGTTTTTGAGTGCAAATATTATTGGAATGTTTTCTAGCTATTCAATTGAACTTTATGCTCGAAGAGATTTTTATATTGCACTTCTATTAGAAGAAAATCAGGAAAAATTAAACGAGATTAACTTAAGCTTAGAAGATAAAGTAAAAGAGAGTACCAAAAAACTTGTAGAAACCAATGAAGAATTAACTCTGGAAATTGATGAAAGAAATAAAATCGAGATTAAGATCAAAGAATCTCTCTTCGAAAAAGAAGTGTTATTAAAAGAGATACATCATCGCGTAAAAAATAATATGCAGATCATTTCGAGCATGCTCTATCTTCAATCTGAATATTGTAATGATAAAGAAACAAAAAAACTTTTATTAGATAGTCAAAATAGAATATATAGTATGGCAATAATTCATGAAAGACTCTATCAATCGGATAATTTGGCAAAAATTGACTTGAACATTTATGTTGATATTCTTACTCAAAATATTTTTAGTATTTACAATAAAGAAAATATGGTAAAATTGGAAACAGATATAGATGATATCGGATTGAATTTGAATACTGCTGTCCCTTTTGGTTTATTATTGAACGAATTGATTACAAATGCTCTAAAACATGGTTTTAAAAAAGATGAAGGTGGCTTGTTGAAGATTAGAATCCATAATATAGAAAACGATCAAATAAGATTAAGTGTTTTCAATAATGGCATAAGCTTTCCTGAACATATTGATATTCACCAAGAAAATTTAGGTTCATACGGTTTAGAATTAATAAAAATATTAACCAATCAATTAGAAGGAGAATTAAAACTTGACTGCTCAGCAGGAACCGAATTTTTAATAGAATTTGTAAATAATGTATAATAATATGAGCTTTGCATAATTGTTTGTATTGTCATCCTGAGAAATTCATCTTGATTTTTCTTGAAGGAACTCTTGTAAAAATAAGATTCTTTATAAGATTAACTTTGAAAGGAACCTCAGAAAGACATAAGTTTTTTACATTTTGTATAACACATTAATAAATTAATAAATAACAATGAAAATGGGGGAAACGAATGCCAAAAAAAATTATACTCATTGTAGAAGATGAAGGTTTAGTTGCAAAAGCACTTCAAACTAAGTTGATGAAGTTTGGATATGCATGTAAGACAATTTGTAAGACCGGTTTAGATGCTGTTGAATGCGCCAAGGAAGAAAATCCTGATTTGATTTTAATGGATATCCATCTAAAAGGTAATATGGATGGTATCGAAACAGCGAAAATAATAAAACAAGGTATTGATGTACCCGTTATTTATCTCACAGCTTATGCAAATGACGAAATACTTTCCAGAGCCAAAATTACTGATCCTTATGCTTATATTCTAAAGCCATACAAAGATAAAGATTTACAAGTTACTATTGAAATAGTTCTAAATAAATTCAAACTGGAAAAGAAAATTATTGAAAGCGAAGCAAAATACAGAGAAGTTGTCAGCACTTCATCAGAGGGGATAATTTCAACCAATGAATCAGGAGATATTATACTCTGGAATAAAGGTGCACAAAAAATATTTGATTACCGAGAAAACGAAGTTTTAAATAAAAGATTATCAACTATTATTTTAGAAAATATTGATAATATAATTGATCGGAGTTTGCAAAATATTTCAAAAGAAGACCTTTCTGATAACGAATATTTTGGGTTGAAAAGTAATAATGAACTATTAATATTAGAAATTACACGATCTACTCGATATTTAAACTCAAAAAAAATTATCACCCACTTTGTGAGAAATATTACTCAGAGAAAAATAAATGAAAGACAAATAAATAAAAACAATAGATATATCAAACTTATCAATAAAATACTAAGGCACGATCTTGCAAATAATTTAAGTAAAATAAAAGTTTTGCTAAAAAATGTTGATAAAGAGCATAATAAAGAAAAACTGAATTCAATTAAAACTATCTTAGATAATAGTATTCATTTAATACGAAAAATGAAAGATTTGGAAATCTTTGTCTCATCGCATAAAGATTTAAAAATATATTCTGTAAGAGAAGTTTTAAAAAAAGTAACTGATCATTTTGAGAAGTTACATATTAAAATCAATGGTGATAATCAGATTTTGGCAGATGATGCTCTATCCGTTGTTTTCAAAAATATTATTGAGAATGCTGAAAAACATGGTAATGCTTCAAATATCATAATAGATATAATAGATCGTGGAAACAGCACTGCAATACGCATTGCAGATGATGGTTCAGGAATTCCTGACGATATTAAAAAAAATATTTTTAATGAAAATTTCTCACATGGAGCTAATGCAAATACAGGTTTAGGCTTACATATTGTTCATAGTGTGATTACCAACTATGGTGGGAAAATTTTTGTGGAAGACAACTCTCCACAGGGAACAGTTTTTGTGATTTTTTTCAGATCAGTGAGTGAACTTAAGAAATAGTAACAGTTTCATATAAAATTATCAATAACAAAAGCCACCAATTATTTTTAATTGGTGGCTTTTGTTATTTAGCTCTTCTACAAGTATGTCTTGGTTATGAGATTAAATTTAGCGATTTTGCGATTTTGCAAAAAGCAAATATCTAAGCACTTTCAGATTTTTTTTGTTGATGATATGTAAAAATTGGATCTGAATGGTCTTGAACCACTTTTTCGGAGATCATACATTCTTTTACATTTTCCATATCCGGTAGATGATACATTATTTCCAGCATAAAATTTTCCATTATGGCTCTCAAACCTCGTGCCCCGGTTTTTCTATTTAAGGCAATTGTGGCAATTTTTTCTAAAGCATCTTTAGAAAATTGTAATTCTACATCTTCCATCACAAAAAGTTTTTTATATTGTTTTATTATTGCATTTTTGGGCTTGGTAAGAATTTCCACAAGAGCTTTTTGATCCAATTCATGCAATGCTCCAATGACAGGAACACGTCCGACTAATTCAGGGATTAAACCAAATCCAATAAAATCATCCGGTATTGTTTCTTTGAGGATTTCTGAATCAATTTTTTGCTTTGAAATTAGATCAGCATCAAAGCCAATAGTTTTTTTGTTTCTTCTATTTTGAATGATTTTTTCCAAACCGAAAAAAGAACCTCCACAGATAAATAAAACATTTTTAGTATTGATTTCAATAAAATCTTGTTGTGGATGTTTTCTACCACCTTTTGGTGGGATATTAACTTTAGCACCTTCTAGAATTTTTAGTAAAGCTTGTTGTACTCCTTCTCCAGAGACATCACGTGTGATAGATGGAGCTTCAGATTTTCGAGCAATTTTATCAATTTCATCAATATAAATAATTCCTTTTTCTGCTTTTTCAACATCATAATTAGCGTTTTGCAATAAACGAACTAAAATATTTTCTACATCCTCTCCTACATAACCCGCTTCTGTGAGTGTTGTAGCATCTGCAATCGCAAAAGGAACTTTAAGCAATTTTGCCAAAGTTTGGGCGATTAAAGTTTTTCCTGAACCGGTGGGACCTAATAAAAGAATATTACTCTTTTCAATTTCAATATCATCGTCAATTTTTTGCTTAAAAATACGTTTATAATGATTATAAACAGAAACTGAAATTATTTGTTTAGCCTTTTCCTGTCCTATCACATATTGATTCAAAAAAGAATGAATTTCGCGAGGAGTCGGAAGTGTAAAGTTATCAAAATCTTCTTGCTTATGATCGGCATCAATTATTGATGCACACATTTCAATGCATTCATCACAGATATTCCCATTCAAACCTTTTATCATATGTTCTGTTTCTGCACTTGAACGATTACAAAAAGAACAATATGTTAATTTTGAGTTGCTCACTTTTTTTCTCCTATTTTTCTGGAAGCAATTACTTCATCAATTATACCATATTCTTTGGCTGTATCGGCGTCCATAAAAAAATTCCTATCAGTATCATTAACAATTTTTTCAAAAGCTTGACCGGTATGTTTTTGCAATATTTTATTAAGTTTTTCTTTGATACTCAAAATCTCTTTTGTATGAATTTCAATATCAGATGCTTGTCCTTGAACACCTCCGAGAGGTTGGTGGATCATCACTCGTGAATTTGGTAGGGTAAAACGCTTTCCATTACATCCAGCTGCCAGAAGTAAGGCTCCCATACTTGATGCTTGTCCAATGCAAATAGTGCTTACATCAGGTCGAATATACTGCATTGTATCATAAACTGCTAAACCAGCAGTCACAGATCCACCCGGGCTATTCACATACATATAAATATCTTTATCAGGATCTTCTGCTTCTAAATGTAATAACTGAGCAATAATCACATTTGCTACATTATCATCAATTGGTGATCCTAAAAATATGATTCTATCTTTTAAAAGTCTTGAATAAATATCATAAGCTCGCTCTCCGCGACCACTTTGTTCAACTACAATTGGTACATAAGCCATATTTTATCTCCAGGTATTATTTACTATTCTTCACTTGCTTTGCTTTCAGGTTCATCTTCATTTGATGCTGTTTCTATAGCATTTTCTATCTCTTTTTTAGGAAAAGGAATAAATTTGATTGTTTCTTTAATAAGATCAAATACTTTTTTCTCTTCTAAAGTTGCGACAAAATTTTCATTTTTGATCTCTTTTTTGTAAAGTTCTTTATATTTTTCAATCTCCATTTTCATATTAGAAGCAGCAATTTTGATTGCATCTTCGATATCTTCTTCTGATATTTCAATTTTTTCAATTTCTTCTATCTTATCTACTATATAAAATGATTTTAATTGATATATTGCAAGTTTTTCATAAATTGGTAAAATACTTTCCAAATCAGTTTTATAAGCCTGGACGTATGGTTTCGCCATATTTTCTGCATATCTTGTAATGACAGCAGAAGGAAGTTCAAATGGGTTTTGCTCAATAAGTTTGGCAATAATTGCTCCTCTTAACTGATCATCATTTTGTTTATTAACATTAAATTTGATTTCATCTTCAATTTTTATCCGCAAGGATTCAATTGTTCCTTCTTCAATTCCCATATCTTTGGCAAATTCATCGTCAAGTTCCGGTAATACTTTTTTATTGATACTATCTATTATTACAATAAATTCTTTATCAAACATTGCTGATATCTCTTCATCCGGATCTGGTTTTTCTTTGGTAAATAGTATAGTTCTAATTTCATCACCGATTTTTACACTTGTAAGATTTTTATTGAACTCATCACAATAAGCATTATCACCTAAAACAAATTCTCTATCAATAATTTTTGAAGTTTTATTTCCTTCATCATCAAGAAAAACAAGTGTAGTTCCAATAATATCACCTTCTTGAGAAGGATCATCGCTTTCGGTTTCATATCCGTTTTCAGATTGCAACTTTTGTAAATAATCATCAACCATCTCAGATTTGAATTTCTCTTCTTCAAAAGGTATTTCAAGGTTTTTGTAGTTTTCTATTATAATTTCCGGCATAACCTCAATTGTAAATTTTGCCGTAAGATCATTACCCTTTTCCCATGCAACATCTTCCAAAGTTCCTTGATTTACAGGATTCAATTTTTCCTGTTCCAGAGCTTTCTTAAAATATTTGTCAATATTATTATCAAGAAATTCCTGTTTAGCATAATCGGCATAAGTTCTTTCAATCAAAGATAATGGTGCTTTACCTTTTCTGAATCCCGGAATTGCTACCATTTTTTTAAATTTTTGTAATGATTTTTGATAATCTTTTAAGACAATATCAGCCTCAATAATAATTGTTATCTCTTGTTTTACCGAGCTGATCTCTTTGATCTCAACTTTCATAATTTCTCCTGCTAATTTATATTTTTTATTTTCTATAATCAAAAAATTACCCACTAAAAATTTAATGGGTAATTTTGGTGCGAAAGAGGGGATTTGAACCCCTACAGGATAACTCCCACTGGATTCTAAGTCCAGCGCGTCTACCAATTCCGCCACTTTCGCAAAATTCTATTTTATACTTTGCTTGATCCAATTATGTAACTGCTTCGCATCTTCACTCGGTGAACCTAACTCAATCAACATATTAGAATATTTGTAAGCTTCTTTATATCTTTTTAAACGCTGCAATCTATTTGCTACTTTGTATAACAATTCTTTATTAGTTGGATTAATATCAACAGCTTTTATAAGATAATCAGCAGATTCTTCTTTTTTACCAAGTTTAGAAGCTAAACCACTTGCATTAGTATATGCATCAATATTATCTGGATCTTTTTCAATTGCTTTTTGGACAATCTCATAAGCTTTTGCAATATATTTTTCTTTTTCAACTTGGTCATCTGTACTTCTACTCAAATAAATATAAGCATCAAAATTATTCTGATCATACTCAATAACCTTAGAAAACATTTCAGTAGATTTTTCAGTATTCTTTAATTGATTATAACAAATACCCATATTAAAATAATGACTTGCTTCTTTAGGTTCAATTTTGGCAGCTTTATTATACCAATTAGCAGCATCTTCAAATTCTTTTTCATCAAAATACATACCAGCTAATTGTAATCTAATATTTAAATCTTCCTTATCCATTTTTGAAATTTTGATCAAAGTTTCCTTTTCTTCATCAAATCTATCTAAGCTGTTATAATTCCTGGCAATCATTTTTAAAGTTTTTGTACTATCAGGAGCAAGTTTTAAAAGGTCATTATAATTTTGTAATGATTCTTCATATTGCTTATTATCAAATTTTGTTTGACCTTGTGTAAATATCTTTGCCCAACAACTTGCATGAATTCTCGAGTTGTTATCTCTAATTGCCTTAATTTCATCTTCTTTGAGCTTAATTTCTTTTTTAATATATCTTTTTGCACCTTTAGGATCATTTTCTTTCATTTCATTATATTTTTTTAAAATGTTGGTTGATTTTTCAACAAGTTCTTGAGAAAGATCATATACTTCAAAATAGGTTTTATCAAATTTATAAATAAAGAAAACATAGTTTGATGATTCAAGAAGACTAAAAGCATTTATAAATTCAGGATTTTCTTCAAGTACTTTTTTATATAAATTAAAAGATTTCTCGTATTTATCCTCTCCCATTCCATAATACATATTTGCTGATCTCAAGTTCTTTTTTGCTTCACCTGAAAGTTTTAATTCATTTGCCATGATTGATACAAAAAGTAAAATCATTAAAGAAATTAACACTATTATTTTATTTACTCTCATAATTCCTCCTAAAAATTCATTTTATGCAAGATTTTTTTCACCATTTCAGCGTCAAGTATTTTTTGTAGAGATTATCTATTTATTGAGCATAAAAGGCATTCTTGCTTGGATTGGTTCATCTTCAATATTCTGTAACATTAGAGTAGCTTTCTTAATTTCTCTGATTTTTAGAATCTTATTATCAATTACAATATCAGAGATTATTTCAATATCAAATTTCTCTAATAAAATATCCGTCATAGTTTTTTGTTTTGGAAAATATTCAATCATATAAGATGGTATTTGAGCTATTTCAGAAGCTTTTTTTACAGCATCTTGTAATAATCCTTTTTCATCTACCAATTTTTTTGCAATTGCCATTTCACAACTCCATACTTGCCCTTGAGCAATATCTTCCACATCTTCAAATGCAATTTCTCTACCATCAGAAACACGCTGTTTAAATTCAATATATGTCTGATCAATGCCATTTTGCATAGATTTCAAAAAATCATCATTAGGCTTTTCCCAAATATCAAACGCATTTGAGTATTTCCCGTAACTAAGTTTTTCAGAATTTATCCCAATTTTGTCTGATAAATCTTCCAAATTGGCAAACATTCCGACCACTCCGATAGATCCTGTAATTGTATAGGGATCAGCAAAAATATGATTTGCATTAGAGGCAATATAGTACCCACCGGAAGCAGCTACATTTCCCATTGAAATAATAATTGGGATTTTTGCTTTCAGTTTTGCAATTTTATCTAAAATTATTTCAGATTCAAGAGCACTACCACCAGGGCTATTAACTCTGATTACAACAGCCTTTATTGTGTTATCTTTTTGGATTTTTTCAATTATTTTTCCCATTCTTTTGGCTGAAATTATTGTTTGTTGTGATGACCCCTGTTTTGTAATACTACCTTGAGCATAAATAACAGCGATTCTATTTTTTGATGTTTTATTTGATTTTGCTTTATATTTTGACATGCATAGAAGTTGATTTTCTTTGATATTTAATTCGGTGAGCATATCTTCTTTGAAAGAAAGCTTATCAACTAATTTGTAATTCAAAGCAGCATCCTTATTAATAAAAAGTTCTTTTCTTTGTTCATAAATATTCTTTATCTCATCATAAGAAATATTTCGACTTTCCGAAAGGTCAAAGAGCATTTTCTCATAGATTTGTCCAAAAAG
The DNA here is from genome assembly GCA_021108315.1 of Candidatus Cloacimonadota bacterium. GTDB lineage: Bacteria > Cloacimonadota > Cloacimonadia > Cloacimonadales > TCS61 > JAIORE01. The sequence continues at coordinate 13,905 of JAIORE010000364.1, read as the reverse complement.
TTGATGGATATTTTCTCTTACCGGTTCGGAAAAACTATTACGGACATAGGTTTCACCAAAACCTTTATATTTCCCTGCGTGAATCACATTCATTTCTACTCCAATTTTATCTAAAATATCTTTGTAGAAAAGAATATTTGTACCAACTCCAGTTAAAAATAATCCAGCGGAAGCTGAAGGATTCAAGTATATTTCAGAAGCTTCTGAAGCGAGAAAATAATCTTTATTACCGGCTAATTCAAGAAATGAATAAACGCTTTTTCCAGATTCCTTGAATTTTTTTATTGAATTCTTAATTTCATTCAAATTAGCAAATCCACTTGAAATAAAGAATGGCTCAATTATTATTCCGCGTACAGACGGATCATGTGTTGCGGAATTGATTTTTTGAACAATATCATGTGTTGCCATCTTGCTTTCACCTAAAAAATCGAAACTAAACGAATCTTTTATCTCATTATATTCAGTTAATTCACCGGAAATTTTAAGTTCAAGATATGTATTGGGATTCATTCTTTTTGGCTTTTTACCAAGTCTGGCAAGAGAAGCTCCAATCGCAATCATCAGAATCACAAAAATTATTATTGAGCTTAAGCACCCAAAAGCAAACCATTTTTTTCTCATTTCATTTCTCCTTTATTTCAGTTTTCATCTTTTCTTTTTCAATTTTCATCTTTTATATTTAGCTCTTTTATTTTTCTGGAAAGATTACTAACTTGTAATCCTAAAACATCAGCTGTTTTTGTTAGATTGCTATTATTTAACCTTAACTGTACTGTCAAATATTTTTTCTCAAACTCATGTCTTTTTTCTTTGAAATTACAAGTTTGATTCCAAAAATCTGTTTTTGATTCTTGCTTATTAAAAATATTAATATCTTCAGGTAAAATTTCTGTTTTATCAACTAATATATAAATTCTCTCAATAAAATTACTTAGTTCTCTTACATTTCCTTTAAATTGCCATTCTTGCAATTTTTTCAAAGTAAATGTATGAAATATCTTTAAAGGAATATTTAATTCTTTTGAAAAATAGTTTGAAAAATGTTCAACTAATAATGGAATATCTTCGGCATGTTCGTTTAAAGCTGGACTTTTAATTGGAATAACATTAAGACGATAAAAAAGATCTTCACGGAATTTTCCTGTATTTACCATCTCTTCAAGATTCTGGTTTGTAGCTGCGATTACCCGAGTGTTGATTTTTTGTACTTCATTGCTTCCTACCCGTTCAAATTCACCTTCCTGAATAACCCGTAATATCTTGGCTTGAGCTGAAAAATCCATATCTCCAATTTCGTCTAAAAATAGAGTCCCGTTATCTGCTAATTCAATTTTACCTTTTTTAGTTTTAATTGCTCCCGTAAATGCTCCTTTTTCATAACCGAAAAGTTCACTTTCTACAAGTTCCTTTGGAATTGCAGCGGAATTAAATTTTATAAATGATTTATCAGTACGCAGACTTTGATCATGAATTGCAAAAGCGATTAATTCTTTACCTGTACCGGATTCTCCTCGAATCAATACTTTTGAAGTTGTTTTTGCAACTTTTGTAATAAGATTCTTTAAATCGTTTATTTTTTTGCTTTCACCGACAATTTTGTATTTTTCTCTAATAGTATTTTTAAGGCGATCATAATCCGTTGAAACTTGCTTTAATTTGATTGCATTTTTAACAGTAACTTTGATTTTTGACAGACTCAAAGGTTTTTCTAAAAAATCATAAGCACCAAGTTTGATTGCGGTTACAGCTTCCTTGATTCCACTATGACCGGAAATCATTATTACAATAATTGTTGGATTAAGAACTAAAACTTTCTGCAAAGTTTCCAATCCATCTGAACGACCAAGCTTTACATCAAGCAGAATTACATCGGGAATAAATTGTTCAATTTTTTTTAAAGCATCTTTTTCGTTAAGAGCATAAATGCAATGATAGCCTTCGTCTTCTAATATATTTTTTAGTGAAATACAAATATTCACTTCATCATCAATGATTAAAATTCTCATGATTTCTCCACTATTATTTCAAATTCAGTTCCGATATTCAATCTACTATGAACCAATATCTTGCTATTATTAACTTCCACCAATCTTTTTACTAAGGCAAGACCTAAGCCAATTCCTTTTTTCTTTTCGGAAAAATAAGGTTCAAAAATTCTTTTTATATTAGTTTTGTCAATTCCGCAACCGTTATCCTTAATATTAATTATAACCTTGTTGTCTTGATCTGCAATAGAAATATTTATTTCATTGGATTCTTCCGAAGCATCAATAGCGTTTTGTAAAAGATTAGTAATGATTTGATAAAAATGGGTTTTGTCAAAATTGATCATAACATCATTCAAGCCAGATAATTTAATAGCGAATTTAGATTGATAAGGTGTAATTATTTCTTTTATCGTTTCATAAGGATTAAACATAGAAAATTCAGGATTTGGGTTTTTGGCAAAATTTGAAAATGAACTTGCCAGAGTGAACAAATTCTGAATTTCCTGATCTATTATTTTTACAGAATCGTGAAAGATTTCGTTAAATTTTTTCGGATTTTCATCAAATTTTTCTTCAAGACGTTGAAGGGTAAGTTGAATTGGAGTGAGGGGGTTTTTTATCTCATGTGCTAAAGTTCTGGAAAATTCCTTCCAAATATGCTCTTTTTCTGATTCTAAAAGCTTTTCTTGAGTATTCTTTAACTCTTTTGACATACTATTGAAAGAGCGTTTCAAAGCAACAATTTCCTTAAAGCCAGCTTCTTTTAAATTAATGGAAAAATCTCCCGATTCGATTTTTAATGTTGCTTCATTTAGTTCATTTAGTGGTTTGGAGATGAAATGAAAAATAATAATAAAAATGATGGTTGATCCGATGATCAAGAAAAACAGGTAGATTGCCGAATAAATTTTTGCTTCTCTTTCCACAGCTTGCACTGCTGCCAAAGATTCTCGATAGCGAATTAGCATTTCTCGTGCAGTATTTTCATCTTCTACAGATTTGAATGAAAGCCTTGCTAAAGCTGTATCAAACTGGATGTTCACAACTGCTGAATTGATATTTTCTAATTTGTTGATATAAAATTTGTAAAACAAAAACATACTACTGATATATAAAATAATGAACAAGACAATAATGCTTGTCCGAAAACCTAATGATCTTTTCAAAATGTTTTTTTATTAAATACTTGAGATATTTCCGGGTTTTTTAGCTTCCATAGTAACATTAAATTATATTCTTTTCCCAAAGTTTTTAAGTTTAGTTTTTTAAGATAAGCTTTTAAAGAAACTTTGACTTGCGATGGAATTTCACCAACGTATTCATATTCAATATTTGATATTGTCTTGATCAATTTGGGATAAGAATTGATTTTTATCGTCTTATCGCTTTCTTCCAAAACCACAAAAAAACTACTATAAAGAGGATCATACTCCACACTGTGACAAAACTTCTTTTCATGAAGAAGCTTCTTTGAATTATGAATCTTTAAATCAAAGCAAATCTCGATCTTTTGCCCTGATTTAAAAATACTATTGAAATCATTATCAAAGGCATTCTCCAATTCCGAAGTAATTACAATGTGATCATTAAATAGCGTAGAATTCAAATAAGTAAATTTCGCTTCATTTCCTTGGTAGGATGAAAACAAAACCATACTCAATGACACAATTCCCTTAAATATTTTATCTAACATAATTCCTCAAATATCAATCATTAAAAAATGAGTCTCTAACAAACATTATTAGAGACTCAAAATCGTGATTTATTTTGTTGTCAATTAAAATCCAAACCAAGGACCTATAGAAAGTGTTAAGCCATCCATATTCATATCCGGAGCGTTTTCTGTTTTGACAGATATACCATTTCGCTTGGTCTTCCAGCCTTTTGAAGAATAGCTGGTGATATATCCTGCTTCTGCTCGAAATGATAACCATCCCAAGATTCTATACATCACCATTACTTTCGGTTGAAATAGAAAATAATCTTTTTCCAATTCAAGACTACTTGCATAATAATAATTCTCGTCCATATGTTGATTTGGATTAGTTTCAAAATCAAAATTACCCAAACCATCCGTATCGTCTCTTTGGCTAAGTTCAATAAAATTGTGTCCTGCTCCAAGAAGGAATCCACCGGACATTATGATCTTTTTACTCAAGGCAAATCTTTTATCAAGAGTAACTCCACCAAAGCTAAATCCGTATTTCACTTTTCTACTAACTTGAACCGTATCCATAATACCTGCATCATTATAATGTGCCCAATCATACCGTGTAGTTTCTTCATTTTCATAACCTGCTCCCATTCCACCGATGAACCAACCTTTTCCAACGTTTCCTTTTCCACCGCCACCGTGCATGAGGAATCCTTTTTCAGAAAATGTTTCATCCTGAAATTCCATTATTTTTAGAAAGCTATTAATCTCTGTTACATCAGGTTGATACCAAACGGGAATCCAACTTCCACCACCATGTCCAACAGATTTTCTTCTCTTTTTAGATTTACCTTTGGTAGTAATTCCCTTTTCTTCTTTTTGTGCTTTCCTGGAACCTATAGTTAAATCTGTATAATTGATTTTGTCATAACGGAAATACTTAACCTTTACAGTTTTACCCGGACCTCTACTTTTAATCAAATCTACCAAAATATCTTCATGAAAAGCTTTTTCTCCATCAAATTCCATTACTATATCACCTTTCTGCAATCCTGCCTTATCTGCTGCTCCTCCAACTAATACACTTTTTAATAAAACACCATAATTGTAATCATAATGCATTTTATAAGCATCTTCAAAATCAATATCAGATAGATAAACGCCCATCACTGCATCATTTAATTTTGAATCACCAATTTGGATATTAATGATTTTATCAAGATCCTTTAGATCCTCCAAGTCTTCCAAACTTTCCATAGCATCATCAATTGCTTCATTCACGGCAATGTTAATATCAGATCCCAAATCATCCAAATCTTGAGCAAACAAAATTGAACCTGTTAGAAACAATATCACCGTGATCCATAAAACCTTTTTCATAATTCCTCCTAAATAATTTTTTCTGAATCAGCAATAGTTAAGCAAAGCTTGTGCCAGAAACCAAATGGTTTTGTAACATGCCAAAAAATAAGTAACTTATGAAAGAATATATTATTTGGTTTCAATAATAATTATAAAAATGATAAGCCGAGTGGAAAATGTTTATCAAAATAAAAGAGAAATTAAAAAAGATTGCCAATTTTTTAATAGTTTTGAGTTTTGAAAGAAATCAAGGAGGTATGTTAGCAGAAATTAGTTTAGGCTAAAAATAAAATAAACGGAGGACATAAAAATGAAGAATGTATTAGGAATTGTAGTATTAATGTTAATTTGCTGTATAAATCTATCAGCAGATTTAAACGAAGGACTTATTGCCGAATACCCGTTAAACGGCAACACAAATGATGAAAGCGGAAACGGGAACAATGGAACAAATTACGGAGCAACTTTTGTAACAGACAGATTCGGAAATACTGAAAGTGCAGCAAGTTTGGTTGGAAACGACTGGATTCATTTGCCGGATCAAGTCAGATTTCAACCCTTAACTTCAGCTTCCTTGTCTTGTTGGATAAAAACTACCCAAACAGATCGTTTTGAATTATTTAATCAAAGAGTAGGAGATTTTTCACCTTCAAATTTTAATTTCGGAATAACAATGAATGCTTTAAGTCAAGGTGAGAATGGAATTAGTTTTAATTATCCATGTTATAATGCAGGCACAAGTTTGCAAATTATAGGAGATTTCGTCAATAATGATTGGGTTCATTTTGTGTTTATAAAAGATACTGAATTGAACAAAATGAAAATATATCAAAATAACATAATGATAGCTGATATGGACATAACAGATATTTCCTTTTCTGTTCTTGGTTCATTATTAATTGGTAAGCATTATTTTAATGTTCATTATTATACCGGATTGATAGACGACATTTGTATATATGATCGTGCTTTGACAGAAGAAGAGATATACCATCTTTACAGTTGCAAAGCAGATTTTTCATTCACTCCCCAATTTGGATATTTACCTTTAGAGGTTACCTTTACCGATTTATCTACAGGCTTTCCCACCACTTGGGAATGGGATTTTGATAATGATGGAATCGTAGATGCCTATGAGCAAAATCCAACTCATACCTATTCTAATGAAGGTTTATATGATGTAGAGTTAAAAGTTTCAGGATCTTATGGAGCAGATTTTTTATTGATTGAAGATTGTATTTTAGTTCAAAGTGTTGAATTAGCCCCACCAACAAATCCGATAATAGAAACCAGTGGTAATGATATTATCTTAAGCTGGGATGATGTAAGCGTTGATTATTATCTAATCTATTCTAATGATAAGCCGGATGGTGTATTCACTTATTTAGATAATGTTTCGGGAGTTACTACCTATACGCATACGGGAACACTGCTGGAAAAAGATAAATTGTTTTATGTTATTATCGGCTTTAATGGGGGTTTGGGACGATTGGAAAGATTTATCAATAATAATCGGAGAATGAAGTTCAATGATAAAATCAAATAATTAAAAAATATTCTGCTAATAAAATAAGGATTTCCTCGCATTCGCATACTTGGGCGGCAATTATTCCTATCTATAATTTTTATATTTTTTTACAAATTGCTGAAATACCCGATTGGTGGATAGTTCTTATGTTTGTTACGGGTGTGAATGTAGTATTTGGGATAATGACTTACATCGCCTTTGCTCAAAGATTTGGACTGGGGATAGGTTTTACACTTGGTTTGTTTTTTTTACCGATTATCTTTTTCCCAATTCTTACTTTTGGAAATTATTAAAGAACTTAGATAGATCGCAAACTAATATTCTTTCGACTCGAAAGAAAATCGGAGAAATATATGGAGAAAGATAATGATTACTATAAAGAATTCAATTGAAATAAATGCAAGTGCAGAAAAGGTTTTCAATCAATTAATTGAAAATATCAGTAACGGGGAATCCTATAGATTATGGCATCCTGAACACGTTGATATTCGTTGGATAAAAGGTGAGCCGATACGAGAGGGTTCAATTTTGCATGCTGAAGAATATCTTGATGGGAATTTACATAGATTAAAATTCCGAATAACAAAGATAGTAGCCAATAGATTGATTGCCTATAGAGCATTATTTCCACTGTCTATCATCGCAACCGGTAATTTTTTTAGAATAGTATCTACTGGAGAAAATCAATGCATCTTTTTCTCCGAAGGACATATTAGATTTCCATTGTGGTTGTTTAATAAGGTTCATAAAAGTCATGCTGGTAAGCTTATTGCATCTGAAAAACATATGAAGGAAGAAGGTGAGAATATTAAAAAAGCTGTAGAAGAATAGATGAAAAAACTTTTTCCAATTAGGGGGTTTGATCAATGAAAATAGCAGAAGTTCAACGTTTCCCTAACCCCATCCCCAACCCTTCCCCTTCGTAATGGGAAGGGGGCAGTTCTCCCCTGCACTTATGTTAAGGAGTAAAACTCATAATCTGAAATTTTAACATAAGTGCAGGGGAGTTAGAGGGTTTTTTCTCCCTGCTTATCTTATGTTCCTTCTCTTTGATTAAGAGAAGGACAGCAGGAAGAGTTCGATTGGTATATTCATATTTCAAAAACAATTCAATATACTTATAAATCATATTTCCTATAGTAAATCTAACAAAACTATCTTCAGAAGAAATCTATTCATATTCAGAAGAGAAGTATCTATCTTCAAAAGAAGATTTTCATATTCAGAAGTAAAAAAATAATTTGTAAAGAGTCTTCGGAATAAGTTATATGGGCTTCTGAAGTATATAAGATGTCTTCTGAAGAAAAATATTTGCTTCTGAATAGTAATAATTATCTTCTGAATTATACACATATCATTTATAACTTATCAATTAAGCTTCTAAAGATAAATTGTATTTGACAAAATATGATAGCGACCAAACTATTGAATAGTAATTAAAAAAAAAGAATGATTCAAAGGAGTTTTTTATGAAAAGACCAACAGAACCGGTGAGAAGTTACAATTTTACTGATGGTGAGATGTTTGAAAAAGCAAACGTGATCAAGGTTTGTTTCACAGCCGATATGACAGACTTTAGCAATTTTGATGCGGACTTTAATCAAACCTATCTTGATGATCTCACAGCAAAGATATTGAGTGCTAATAAAGTCCCGCAGGATAACCAAGTGATAGATCAATTAGCTCAAAAGACAGATCTCGTTGAAAAAATAATGGATGAATGCCGAATCGCTACTCAGAAAAGCAAATATTTCATAGAAAAAGCTTTCCCAAATAATAGATCAAAGTGGAATGAATTCGGATATAATGACTATCAAGAAGCTCGAAATTCACAATTAAAAATGATACAGTATATGAAAGTCGTTTGCGCTGTATCCAATACAAATAAGGATGCCCTGCTCGCTGTGGGATTTACTCAAGCGAATATTGATGAATTAAACACTTTATCAAGTCAGCTCGATGCTGCCAATATAGATCAGCAGGTCTTTATGAAAGAGAGAACGACATTGGCAAATCAGCGAGTGGAATTGATGAATAAAGTATGGGAGGTGATTCAACACATCTGTAAAGTAGGAAAAATAATTTATGCGGATGATTATAGTCGCTATCAGCAATATGTGATGTATGAAAAAAGATCTAATGATGATCCGGAAGTAGTGGACGATCCTACTCTGGAGGTTTAGGGAAAAACCCCATCCCATCCTTTTCCCTTCGCAAAGGGAAGGGAGTTGTTCTCCTCTTACGAAAGGGAGTTAGAGGGGTTATTAAATTCTCTATATTATTTTTCTCAATGAACTCATCCTACTGTCCTTCTCTTAATATCAAGAGAAGGAACATAAGAAAAGCAAGAAGAAAAAAAGCTGAAGTCATCCCTCGCTTTAGATAAAGAGAGGGACTGAGGGTGAGTTTGAAAATTGAATTTGAAGTGAGTAATGTTCGTTAGTTTTGTATATCTTTTAAAACTTTTTCTAAAGTAATGATTAAAAGGTGAATCTTATTTTTGCAAACATCAAAGATGACTTCTGCATCAATCTCAAAATAATGATGACTGATAATATCTCGCATTGCTTTTGCTCCCTTCCAGTCTATTGCTGAATAATTTACTAAAAGAGTTCTATTTGTAATTTTATCAATATTTTTTAGACTTTCACCAATAGCAATTAATTGCATACAGATTGAATCAAGCTTTTCCATACCGGTAAGGGAATCAGTGAAATCAGAAACATCTTAAATTGGTTCAAAACGTTTTAATATTGTCTGGGCTGAGCGAATAATTTGAGATAATATCTCTTGAATCAATTCCTTATCATACATAAATAGCCTCTTTCTCTATCCGCAGTTTCAGGAATTTATTCATCCGATTTCTTAGTCTGACGATATCAATATGTTTTCCAAACAGTTCTTCGAGGTCAGTTTTAATGTCACCAAGAATAAATAAATCTGGTTTGAGAAGTTCTACGACAACATCAATATCGCTATTGTTCGAAGCTTCATCTCGAGCATAGGAACCAAAAATTCCAATCTTTTTAAATTGATAATTACTACTGTTTTTTTCTTTGAACGAATGCAATATATTTAATACTTCTGCCTGTTTCATACAACCTCTGTAATTTTTTTCTTAACAAATGATACTTTTCAATTAGAATTCAAAACCTACTTATAGAAATCAAGTTCTTTTTTCCACCAAATCTATTAGATATTTTTTTATTCAGGAAAATTCTTCCAATAAATTCTTTATCATCAGTTTCCTTTATCATCTTTTTGAGCAGATATTTTTATCAGTTTAATTGCCAATTTAAAACTTTTTTTATTTCAGCTCTTATCTCGTTCTTCTTCAAATTAACTATTTGAAAAAACAGCAAAATATTTCTCATCCGAGTTACAAAGTAAATCAGAATATGAACCTTTGCTTGTCAAATACAATCTCTCTTACACAATCTATCACGAGTGATAAATAAGATAGATACAAGATTATAAGTAGAAAAAGTTAGTGGAAAGGAAAGAAATCTCTAATTCACGAAAAAATATTTTTGAATTTGTTGTAAAAATATAGTTTTGCATTAATATCTATGTTTTATTGAATCTGTTTTATATTCAACAGATGTTCGATGCAAAAATAATTAAAAAGGAAGTAAGTAAATATGATCGAGTATTTTCAGGGAATTGATCCTAAAATTTTTAATTTTGTTATTCTACCGTTACTTATATTTATCTCAAGAGTATTTGATGTGAGCCTTGGTACATTACGCATCATCTTTGTATCAAAAGGAATGAAGTTATGGGCTCCGCTAATCGGTTTTTTTGAAGTTCTTATTTGGTTGGTCGTGATGGGTCAAATAATGAATAATATAACTCATCCAATCAATTATGTTGCTTATGCTTTGGGTTTTGCAGCAGGGAATTATTTTGGTATTTTTCTGGAAAATAAATTAGCTGTTGGTGTTTTATTAGTAAGAATTGTTACTCAAAAAAAGGCAAAAGAACTTATTGCTCAGCTTCGATTCAAAGGTTATGTTGTCACAAATGTACCTGCCATTGCCAATGATAGTAAAGTGGAGATCATTTTTTTACCGATTTTAAGAAAAGATATAGAAAATGTTATTAAAACTGTAAAATTTTATAATCCAAATGCTTCTTTTACTATTGAAGATGTACGTGCTTTAAGTAATGCAGATATTCCTTATATAAAAGGTTCCAAATTAGGAAAATATAAATTCAAACGGTTGTTTGGTTTTAAAAGAAAAGGAAAATAAATAAATATTCTCAAAAGTAGAAAAATATTGACTCATTATCACTAATTTTAAATTTTTCCTCAATAATAAATTTATAGGAATAATATGAAAAAATTGCCCGGATTCACCTGACGTTTTTACAAAAATCCAACTGGAGACTCTTTCGGGCAGAGAGAATTATTCTATTAATTATATTCAAGATTACAATTCTTTACATATTCTGTAAATTACCTGAATGAGCTTCTAATTATATGAAAAAATATTATAGGAGCAAAAATTGAAAAATTTCTTTTCTACAAAAATTGGTATAATCCTTGTTGGAGCTGTTATTGGTGTTGTAGCCATTGTTCTTCAAAAATTGGGAAATCCACCCAATATGGGATTATGTATTGCTTGTTTTGAACGTGATATTGCTGGAGCATTGGGATTTCATAGAGCAGGAGTTGTTCAATATATTCGTCCAGAAATCACTGGAATTCTGTTAGGCTCATTTCTTATTTCTCTTTTTTTTAAAGAATTCAAACCTCGTAGTGGTTCATCATCTATCATTCGTTTTTTTCTTGGTTTCTTTGCTATGATCGGAGCACTCGTATTTCTAGGATGTCCATGGCGTGCTTTTCTTCGTTTAGCAGGGGGAGACTTAAATGCCTTAATTGGTATTTTGGGACTCATACTTGGAATTTTTATTGGAACTGTTTTCATAAGAAATGGATACAATCTGGGACGTTCAAGACCATCACAAAATAAAGTTGCCGGATGGATAATGCCGGTTGTTATGATCGCTTTGTTTCTTATGCTTATCTTCCAATTCAAACCTATTATCTTCAGTGAAAAAGGACCTGGAGCTATGTATGCTCCGATTTTCATTAGTTTGATAGCCGGACTAATTATCGGTGGTTTAGCTCAAAGAAGTCGTTTTTGCACAATGGGTTCGATTCGTGATATTATTATAGTGAAGGATTTCCATCTTTTCAGCGGAGTAGCATCATTTGCAATTTCAGCTTTCATTTTGAATCTCATTTTCGGTCAATTTAAAGCTGGATTTGTCAGCCAATCTGTTGCTCATGATGTTCATTTATGGAATTTTCTGGGAATGGTTCTTTCTGGCTTAGCATTTGCTCTTGCCGGAGGATGTCCCGGTCGTCAACTTATCCTGAGTGGTGAAGGAGATACCGACTCAGTAATTTTCGTTTTTGGAATGTTTACCGGAGCTGCTTTTTCTCACAATTTTTCAATGGCATCATCTCCAAAGGGAATCGGGACATTCGGAACTTATGGAACAATCACCGGTATAATATTCTGTCTTATTATCGGTTTTACAATAATCCAAAAAAGAAAAGTTAGGAGTTTAAAATGAATCAAATAGATACACGCGGACTTTCTTGTCCCCAACCTGTTGTTCTGGTTTTAAATGAGATAAGATCAGGAAAAAGTGAATTTGAAGTTCTTTTGGATAGTGAAGCATCACGTGAGAATGTGAAAAGACTTCTAAATAAAAATAAATTGAAATTTGAAGTGAAAGAAAATTTGGATCATACAATTTACCATGTTAAAAGATAGATCAAAGAGCGGTGTTATCTATTTTGATAATGCCGCAACTTCATTTCCCAAACCGGAATGCGTCACCGAAGCAGTAATTCACTATATGACTAAAATCGGAGCAAATCCCGGACGTTCGGGTCATAGAATGGCTATTGAAGCAGGACAGATCGTATTTAAAACCAGAAAATCTATGACAGCCTTGTTCAAGTTAAAAAATCCGATGCGCGTAATTTTTACTATAAATGCGACTGAAGCATTGAACATTGCGATTAAAGGTGTTTTGCAGAAAGGTGATCATGTCATTACATCAAGTATGGAACACAACAGCACGATTCGTCCTTTGCACGAGCTGGAAAGAGAAAAAGTTATTACTCTTTCAATTATTCAGACTGATAAAACAGGAATTCTTAATCCTGATGAGATTAGAAAATCTATCACAATTAAAACCAAAGTAGTAGTGATAAATCATGCCTCAAACGTGCTTGGTTCTATCCAACCAATTCGGGAAATTGGAAAAATCTGCAAAGAAAATGGAGTTATTTTTATTGTAGATTGTGCTCAGACTGCTGGAGTAGTTCCCATTGATATTAATCTAAATAATATTGATATTCTAGCTTTTGCAGGACATAAAGGATTGTATGGACCTACTGGAACAGGTGGAATGGTGATTGCCGATGGATTTGATTTTAATAAGATCAAGCCACTCAAATATGGTGGAACAGGCAGTCTTTCCGATAAGATTGATCAACCGAATTTTTTACCGGATCGCTTTGAAAGTGGTACATTAAATGTCGCGGGATTGAGTGGACTTTTGGCAGGTTCTGAATATATTCAGAATAAAACCGGAGGAATTGAAGCGATTTTCTCAAATAAAAATAAACTTCTGAATTATTTCATCAAACAAGCTGAAAGGAATATACAAGATTTCATTAGCTATTCATCTTTAAATGTTCCCTCAATAGGAGTTGTAGCTTTCAAATTAAGTAATATTTCCATTTCTGAAACTGCTCAGTTTCTTTCCGATAAATATGGAATAATGTGCAGACAAGGCTTGCATTGTTCACCACTAGCTCATCAAACTATTGGAACTTTTCCAGAAGGAACACTGCGATTCGGATTCAGTATCTTCAATACCAAAGAAGAAATTGACAATTCTGTATATGCTTTGAAATCTATCTCAGAAGGTAATGAAAAATGAAAGGTGTAGTATTATTTCATTCGACAAATCATGCAATCTGGGCAGAAAATGAGTTAAAAAACTACAAAATAGCTTGTAAGATGATAAGTGTTCCCCGTTATCTCAGTTCCGATTGTGGTTATTGTATTCAAATTAATGCTGATGATAAAGAAAAAGTAATTATTATACTGAACAAAAATAACATTGAATTTGAGAAAATTGAGACATTATAGTGCTATTGATTCCAATTCAATAGAAAATAGCTTCTGGGAAGCTTATGGTAATGTACTTTGTAAACCGTTGAAACGATCACTGAAAAACTTTTTGTCACATTAACCACAAACTTAACCTACCCTTCGCATTTCAAAAAAGAAGCAGCTCTACTAAAGGGTTTGAGAGCTCAGGCACTACATCAACTA
>JAIORE010000400.1 GCA_021108315.1 Candidatus Cloacimonadota bacterium | reverse complement strand
AGGCAACATATTTTTTAGAAATTTGTTAATGGTCACCTGTTTTATACGCCATCAAATTATTATGAACCTCAAAACACTTACCGATAATTTGATAGCATTCTTGTTTATAAATCAAATTCTCCATATAAAATCCTTTAGCCACGAATACACCATTTTTTTTCTTGTTCAAAGACTCCCAGTTGGGAACACACTGTTTAGATTCCACTTTATCTTAAAATAAGGCTGTTAACTTATTCTTTATTTTTTTTATTCGTGCATTCGTGGCTAATCTTTTATCTTATTTTTTCTTCAATTTCTCAGGAACAATCTCTGGTGTTATCACATCCTGCAAATTTTCTTCCCGTCGAATCAATTCCAGAGAGCCATCTTCCATAATCAAACAAACTGCTGGACGATAACGAATAAATTGCATCCATTGCGTAACATTATAAGCTCCCATCGGTGATAAGATCAATTTTGTACCACGATTCAAAGGTGGAAGGGAAACATTTTCCAAAACAACATCAATATTCATACACAAAGGTCCGTAAACCACACTATTCTCAAAAGCTCCTTGAACTTGACGATCAATTTCAACTTTATAATTGTACCAAGTCGAAGTATACAGAAAATTCACACCGGCATCAATGATATAGCTTTTTGTTCCATCGGGAAGCCGTTTCACAGCATCAACGGTTGTGATGAGAAATCCTGCTTCATCAATTAAAGCACGTCCTGTTTCTAAATAAACCAAAGGATATTCATCTGGTGTAAGTTCAGAAAGCAGAGTATTTGAAATAGCTTCCACATAATCTTTTATAGGCGGAACAGCAATCTCGGGAGGTAAATAAGTTCCTTTCAGTTTGTTTCGAGATGGGAAACCACCACCAAAATCAAGATAATCAAGTTGGATATTGAATTCTTTATCCAAAATTCTCATTAACTCAATGGTTTTCTTCACTTGAACAGCATAAGCTTTGGGTTCAAGCATAAAAGTTCCAATATGAGAGTGCAATCCTTTTAAATTTAACCATTCACTTTTAAAAATTCTTTTAACAGCATTGTATGCTGATTTGTTCTCAAGATTGAATCCAAAACGATTCCATTGCGGATATATTCCGGTATCCATATTTAATCTAATTCCAACATCAACTTTTTTACCAAGTTTTTCAGCTACTTTTTCAGCCTTGAATATTTCATCAAAATTATCTAAATTTACAATTGCGTTTTCTTCAAAAGCAATTTTAAGAGCTTTTTCAGGTTTGAAAGGACCATTATAAATAATCTGATCTCCTCTATAGCCAATATTTCTAGCTTTTTCATATTCAAATTCTGATACTACTTCGGCAATAAGACCCTCTTGCTTATAAATTCCGCAAATTGCATCTAAATAATTAGTTTTGTATGACCAAGAAAATTGTATTTTCGGATAGCGACTGGAAAATTCACGATAAATGTCCCTATAAGTTTTTCTTATCTCTTTTTCACTAAAGACAAAAACCGGTGAACCAAATTTTTCAGTAATTGCATTGATTTTTACACCTTCGATCTCATCACGATAACTCTTGTGATAACTTCTTCCAAATTTATTCATCATTCCGGTTGTTTGCTTTTTGATAAAAGGTTTGATATATTCTTTCTTTGCCATAAGTTCTCCCATTAATTAGAAATTTTATATTGAATATTTAAAATTGAATATTTCGCTGTGGGTTTTGTTGATTTTTAGTGATTAATCCAGTAAATCCAAATTCTGACATTTTTTGTTTTTTCTCTGGGCTCTCTGTGTTCTCTGTGGTAAATTCTTTTTCTTTTGTTCGTTTTGTTAGTCTTATTCGTTGCTAAATTCTGTAATCTTAGGATTATTTTCCAGTTCACCTAAAGTTGTTATTTTTTCAAAATCTGCTATATCTTTGATAATTTCGGCAGTGTAACGTATCATAATTTTCCCTGATTTATAATCACTTGGGAATTTATCTTCATTAAAAAGAAGAAATTTAACCATTCTTTCCGGTAGATTTATTCCACAAGCACCAGCCATATAAACCCAAGCTGGAAAACGAGGATTGATCTCCAAAAGATACAACTCCTGAGTTTTATTTTCAATCAGAACTTCAAATTCAAAACCACCTTGCCATTTCAGATATTGAACCATTCTTTTCGTTGCTTGAGCAAGTTTCTCATTATGAATACTAATTGCATTCCAAACTTTCCCCAATGATGTTGTAGTCATTTTTTTTATCGCAAAAATACCGAGATCGTTTCCTTTGCCATCTCCTAAACCCACGACATCATATTCTTCACCATAAATAAATTTTTGTACGATAATTGGAAAACCCCATTTTGCAGAAATTTTATGAAATTTTGTTTCAGCTTCTACAAGCGAATTTACTTTAAAAGCTTCATAAAATGGTCCTTTTATCATACAAGGAAATCCAACTTTTTCTACAGCATTAAAAAGATCACTGAGAGATGTACAGGAGATATATTCTGGTGATTTTACCTGAATTGCTTCAGCAATTTTCTTAAGTTCGGTTTTGTTACGCAGAGCAAACATTTTTTTAGTTGGAATCAAAATTTTTATACCCAGATTTTCGATGTCTTCTTTAAGAGCGATCATAACAGGTAATTCGGCATCTAAAGCAGAGATGATAATATCAATTTTCTCAATTGAATTGATATATTCAAGCCGTTTCAGAAATGAATCTTGATCACTGGATGGATATGGCATCAAATAAGTTTTATCTACAATATCGTCCATATAAATTCCCGGCTCCATTGTATCATAAGCCAAACCGATAGTTCGTACATCAAGAGAGCTTTGCTTCAAAGAACGGATAATTCCTGTTCCTGGTCCGGGATTATCAACAGCATTGATTCCACTGACTGCAATAGTTATTTTCATAATTTTCCTCAATCACCGATTAGATAATAGCTTTTTAGATTTTGCGTGAA
This sequence comes from Candidatus Cloacimonadota bacterium, assembly GCA_021108315.1. Taxonomy (GTDB): domain Bacteria; phylum Cloacimonadota; class Cloacimonadia; order Cloacimonadales; family TCS61; genus JAIORE01. Next base: position 27,975 of record JAIORE010000400.1, on the reverse strand, counting down.
ATCTATCAGATCAGTTTCAAATTCATCTCGATTCACATCAAATTCATCTAAGATATATTCAATTATTTCCGGAATATCCTTATCCTCTTTCAGTAAACGAATTATTTCTAAGCCGATCTGATTTGTGGTATAAGAATGTCCACTAACCGGATCAAAAATGAATCCAGAATCACTTATCGCTAAACTGGCTAATCTTTGTATTTCCATAAGAATCTCCTTGATTTGTTCAATCCTTTCCGAAGCTTTCAACATAGGTTTTTTCACATAAGATTCGGAAAGTTATTTTGTAATTAACCCCTCTAACTCCTCCCTTCCCCTTGCGAAGGGGAAGGGTTGGGGATGGGGCTTTATGCTATTTAAATATGATAATTCTACTAACGTTTTGAAATTGCTCTGTCTGCAATCGTATTAGATAAATTCCATTGGTGGTATTTTGAGGAATTTCCCAGTTTAATGAATGTATGCCTGCTGATTTATGCTGATTTTGAACTAATCTATCAATCTTTTGACCTTTTATATTGTAAACATCCAGATTGATTTTGCTTTTTTCTGATAGTGTAAATGAGATTTGTACTTTACTTCTACTAAAATTATTTGAAAAAGGATTGGGATAAATCTGCAAATCAGTAATATTGCTATTGATATTATCGTTCTCAGCAGTAGAAATTTCAGAATATTCATATAAATATCTTACATCATTTTCCAGAATGGAATTTTTCCAAGTTTGCCAAGTTTCCTCAATCAGATTACCATTTTCGTCATATTCATAAGAACCTTGTGAAACTTCGATCCAATCCTCATTCCACTCCTCATAAGATGCTTCGGAAATCAAATCATTAAAGTATTGATAATTGTATTGATAACTATTAAGAAAGTTGTCAGTTTCCCAATATTGATAATAATAGGAAATAAGGTTGTCATCTTGATAGGAATAATTGTAACGAAATGAGTTTTGCCAATCATTTTCTTGCCATAATTGTCGGAAATTCTCCAATAAATTTGAATTTTCATCATAACTATAGATATTTTGTGTCCAATTTAAAAGTTCACCTTCATTTATCCAATACTTCCAGATTTCATAAGATAATTCTTCATCCTCATTATAAATATATTCCCCGATTGAGTAAGATAACCAAGCGTTATCAACCCATCCTTGATACAAATTCTGCGAAAGTAATTCTTCTTCATTATAATAATAATTGTATTTGTAGTTATTGACCCATTCTGCATTTTCAAAATCTTGCCAAATAGCCGTTTCTAAATTGTTTGATGTATTATAGGTATAAAGTAGTCTTCCATAATTCTCAGAATTTCCATTTTCAAATGTGTAATATATAACTTCCTCAATCTCACCCGAATTATTGTAATTATAATGATAACGAAGTGAATCTTTCCAACTGTTATTTTGCCAATATTGGGTATCTTGTTGTTCAATTTTTAAACTTCGTTTTGGGAGAAATCGTTTAATCTCTTGAAAATTGTTTTTTTGATAGAAATCAGGATTTTTCAAATAATCTTTTATAGATAGATCATTTGCTACTAATATTGAGCAGAAAATAAATATACTAATAATTATTTTTAATTCATGCATTTTTACCTCTCAGAAATATCAGACATATAAAAATGATTTTTCCTGCAAAATTTATTCCTTTTAATTTTTTGTTTATGGATTTCATCATTAGAATAACATTTAAATGAGAAATTATGAGATTATTTTATCATTAATTGGATAAAACACCAATGCTTTCAGAAGAAAATAGAGCTTCTTGATTATTTTGCAGAAATTGTTGAAACAAATCCTCGGTTAATCTTTTATGGAGTTTATTGGAAAAAATATAGGATGTAGAGATAAGAAAAAAAGCAGTCAAAGAGAAAATTAAATTTCTTATTTCTGATCTTCGTTTCGATCTGATTGATAATACTTTTCGAGCGATAAGTTCATCCCATTCATCATTTTTTAATCTATCATAGATTTCGTTTTTAATATTAGGCATAATTTTCTCCCAATTTCTTTTGGATTTTTCTCTTTGCTCTGTATATTAACGATCTTATAGTTCCTGTTTTAATTTTCAGCATTTCAGAAATCTCTTTTTCTTTGTATTCTTGAATGTATAGTTCAATTACATCCTTGTATTTATCATCAAGTTCTTGAATCGCTTTTTTAATGACATTATTTTTGGGGTGGTTAGATTCAATTTTATTCAAAGCTACAGTATTGTTTTTAAAGTTTTCTTTATGTTTTTGCTCAATTTTTTTGAATTTACTGAGTTTCATATTCATTCGTAAAGTTTCATTACGAGCGATCGCAAAGAGCCAAGAATTTAATTTAGCTTCACTTCGGAATTTATTGTTTTTTAAACTTTTATATGCTCGTAAATAAGTTTCCTGAACAATATCATCAATATAATCGTAAAATTCAGAGAAAATATAGCGATTTATTGCGACTAAAACAATTCCTTTTGTTTGCTTGATGATTAGTGCAAAATCATTTTCCTTCATATCTGGGTCTCTTAATTATTTTAGGTTGTTCCGATATAAAGTCTTCAAATTTCTGTTGAAGTTGCTTTTTTCGCTCAGGAGCCCAAAACTTAGCCATTACTTGAAATGATTTATCAACCTGCTCAGGAGTTAGCAGTGAAGTTGCTTCTAACCATTTTTTATTATAAAAACCACTATGTTGGATTGATCGTTCACTTCTTTCCTGTTCATATTTCACCAAATCATCTAACAATACTGTTTTTTTTACAAGAAGATTCATCATTGATTCCATTTTTTTATTTTCTTTAATAAATTGAATATCTTGTCTGTAGATCATATCCATTTCAAGATATATTTTATCTACTAATCTCTGTTGTTGTGATGTAAGGTTCAATTCTTTGAAAATAATTGAAATCATCATATTTTCAACAGGAAATGCAACTACTTCCCATTTGGAATCTGATTTTAGCTTTAAAAATGTAAGGATAGAAATGACCAATGTTATGCTCAAAATAACATAAATGACTATTTGCAGTACACTAAATTTTAATTTCATAATAAACTCCTTTATTTAGTTAGACCACAAATAACCAAATTTTGTTGCATTTTTATAACAAATTATTTATATTTTCCTTTTTTAAAGTTTCCACAATATCTTTCACTTCTTCTGATCGATCTTTTTTCGTTATCAATATTGCATCATCCGATTCTACGATAACGAGATCATCAATTCCGATCAAAGCAATCATTTTTTTTGAATTTACATAATTTCCTGTGCTATTAATTGATAGGATATTTCCCTTAAAAACATTTTCGCTTTCATCTTTTTGGGAAATATCATAGAGTGCTTTCCAGCCTCCTACATCACTCCAACCGTAATCTACGGGTATAATCCCTCTTTTCTCTGCTTTTTCCATAATTCCAATATCTATGGGAACTCTGTCCATTTTTTCGTAAATATTTGAAATATCAGCATCATATCCTTCTGAATTCCATTTAACTGAAATTTCGGAAAGAAGTTGAGATACATTCGGAAGATAATTTTCAAAAGCAGTTGAAATTGCATTAATGCTCCACATAAACATTCCACTATTCCAGAAAAAATTTCCAGATGATAAGAATTCTTTGGCAGAATCTTCATCAGGTTTTTCTTTGAATTGTTTCACGTAAAACATTTCATTATTAAGTGCTTTCCCAGCTTCAATATATCCATAACCTATTGCGGGGTAGTTTGGTTTTATACCAAAGGTTATCAAATTACCAGATTGGGCAGCTTGTTTTCCTGTTTTTAGGCTTTCCAAAAATGTCTTTTCATCTTTGATAAGATGATCAGCAGGTAAGACAATCATAACTTCATTTTTATCGTATTTTTTTTCAAAATGTTTAAAACTTAAACCGATACAAGGGGCAGTATTCATCCCAAATGGTTCTATAATTACGTTTTCCTTAGGAAGTTCAGGTAAATGTTTATAAACCAGATCAACCTGTGATTTGGCTGTTACAATATAAATATCTTTGGGATTAATAAGTGGTTTCAATCTATCAACTGTCATTTTAATCATCGAATTTTCGCTGATAATTGGTAAAAATTGTTTTGGATTTGATTTTCTACTGAGTGGCCAAAATCTTGTTCCAACTCCACCTGCCATAATCAATGCTATCATAAATTCCTCCTTAAAATAGCTTAATATTTTTGTTATTATTAATAAATTTTTATACTTGACTGAAAACTTTTTACTAATTTTTCAAATTGTTTGTCTCGTCAAGTAAGATATCGTTTTGAATTTGGTGAAACAGATTGCAACTTTTTATAATTTTAGCTCCCAAGTTTGTCTTGGTAATGCTGAAAATGTATTACCAAGATAACCTTAGTATTAAGTTTCAAATAATATTTAATATTTTCTAAGCTTGTTGGAAAATCTAATAACTAATTATTATCTAAAAATCTGATAAAAGCTTATAATCATTGACAAATTGATGTACCCCAAAAAAAGTAAAATTTTGAATGAAAAAAACCGTTAAACAGGGGTAATAATGCACATTGTATATGTTTATATGACAGTATTTATTATGGCTTTTTTTGCTGTCTACAGTATTACTCCGCTTATTATCAGATTTGCTTATAAAAGTAATTTTATGGATAATCCAGAAGCGAGAAAGGTGCATAAAAAAGCGATACCACTACTCGGAGGAATTGCTGTTTTTATAGGTTTTTTTGTTTTTACTATCTATGTTATTTTAACTACAAATTATTCTTTTGATAAGAAGACAATAAGTTATCTTGCCGGAGCATTTCTTATCGTTTTTGTGGGCATTATTGACGATAAATTTGGGATGAAGCCTATTATTAAAATGATGGGACAATTATTCTCATGTCTGGTTTTTTTGTATTTCAATGATCTTTTCAATTTATTTGGACCGACTTATATCTCCTTACCAATTTTAATATTATGGATGATCGGATTAATGAATGCATTAAATTTTTTAGATAATATGGATGGAATTATTGCTGGTATGTCTGGAATTTTAGCAATAGGCTTTTATGCAATTGCTTTTATGAGCAAAACACCTCAATCAGAATTTATTTCTCTTCTTTCATTAACTTTTGCCGGATCAGTTTTTGGTTTTCTACCTCATAATTTCAATCCTGCTAAGATATTTCTGGGAGATGCCGGAAGTATGTTTATCGGTTATTTTCTTTCTACAATGGGAATTCTCGCCGGTAAATTAGCCGTTCAACATCAGGGAAATAATCATATTTATTTTTTACTTCCTGTTCTAATGCTAAGTTATGCCATTTTTGATATTTCATTGGTAAGTATAATTCGAAAACGAGATGGCAGAAAAATCACTCAAGGTGGAAAAGATCATTCGACCCATAGAATTGGTAATGCGATGGGATCAGCAAAAGTTACTGCTTTGATAGTTTACTTGATAAATACAATAATTGTTCTAACAACCATACTTGTATTTAAAATGTCATCCGTGAAATTATTGGTTCTATCAACGGTATTTTTTGCTGGGATTTTTATTTTTTTTGGCAATAAACTTGATCAAATACCAGTTCATTTACCAGAAAATATTAATGATAACAAGGAGATTTGATTGAAACTAAGAATTTTGGGTAAAGGCTCCGGATATCCTGAACTTGGTAAGCACCATTCAGCATATATTATCGAACTTCCTGATAAAAAAATCCTTTTAGATTGTGGTGATGGCACTTCTCAACAACTTCTAAAATACAATTTGGCAAATAATGAAATTGATCATATAATAATTAGCCATTTTCATCCTGATCATGTTAGTGGATTATTCTTGGTTTTACAGATGTTTTATCTTAGAAAAAGAACTAAAAGTTTAAAGATCTTTTTACCGGAAAAAGTTAATGAATTTTACAATATTATGAATTTTTTCTATTCTTTTCCGGAAAGATTTACTTACAAAATAGACTTTTTACCAATATCTAAAATGGATAAACATTTAGATGAAGTGTTACCAATCTTTTCTGAACATCTCTTATCATACAGTGAATTTATCAAAAATAATAATTTATCTAATCCTATGAAAGCTTATTCATTTATTTTTCAAAAAGGAATAAAAAAACTACTTATTAGTTGTGATATTGCTGGTGTAAAAAAGTTTAAAAAATACAAAAATGAAATTGATTTATTTGTAATTGATGCATTTCATCCACGAACTGAGGAACTTGTAGATTTCATTTCAGAAATGAGATCAACAATAATATTATCACATGGCTTATCAAAAGAATTACAAATTATAATAAATAATAATCCGGAGAATTTTGAAATTGCAGATGAAAATAAAATATATAATATATAGCCTAATATTAGTTATGCTATTTACTGGCTGTAGTAGAAATAAATATGATGTTGCCACAGAATTGTACAAAAAAGGGAAATATACTACAGCAATTGAATTTTATGACACATATATCAATAGAGAATTAACCGGTTCAATAGTCACTCAGGCAGAGTTAGAACGAGGTGATTGTTATTATCAAATAGGTACGAAAGCGTATAATAAAAAGAATTGGGATTTAGCAATTAAGTTATTTTATCTATCGAATACACAGCGAGCAGATGAGATGACTGACAATTGTTATTTTGAGTTAGCAAACATTGCACTGGAAAACAAGGAAATAGATGTAGCTTTAGAACATTATCAATTTATAATAGATCTTTTAAAAACTTCTGAACTTATTCCTGAGATTCTTCATAATCGGATAAATATTTACTTGAATTTAGATAAGAAATTTTTAGCTTATGAAGATTATAATTCTCTTTGCCAAATGTATCCTGATGATGAATATACTACAAAAGCTCAGGCAATAATTGACGAGAATATGCAGTTTTTTATTGATGAAGCAATAAGTTATCAGGAAGCGAAATATTTTAATATTTCACTTGAGAAGTTACTTTATCTCGAGAATAATCCGACGAAATACTATTCAACAATCAAGAATGAAATTGGAAATATCTATATTCTTCTCGCAGAATCTAAAATGAAAGAAACAGAATATCTTGATGGTAAAAAATTCTATGAGAAAGCTCTGGAATGGGATGTTTCAAAGAAAAACTTAGTTGAAAAACGTTTTAATGAAGTTGTAGATCTATTTATTGATAAAGGAAATTCTCTAATAAAAAAAGAAAAAATTGAAGAAGCTATTGCAAATTATAAAGAAGTATTTGATATAATTCCAGACCATCCTAAAGCAAGAAATGCAATAGGAAAAGCAATTAATCTTAGAAGAGATATTGAACAGGCTAAGAGGCTTGAGAAAAAAGCAAAATCAATGCATAAAGAGAAAAGATTTGCGAAAGCTCTTCAATATTATAAACAATCGAATGCTTTACGTAAAAATCAGGAGATCATAAAAGAAATTCAACATATGGAAAATCTGATAGAAGCTGAGGAATCTCCTATTGCTTTTGCAAAAAAAATTATGTTCGCCTACAAAAATGGTAAGGTAAAAAACAAAGTGCATTCTTTGGAAAAAGAGATGAGCAATAAATATGCAGATGCGATGAAGACTTCTGGTTGGAGAGTTTCATATGCAGTTGGAAAATACAATTACGAAGTAAGATACGATATTACATCACCAAAAGAAGAATTTTATTTTGTCTGGAGAATTAATCTTGAAAACAGAATTGTAACTCCGTTGAATAAAATTGCTGAAAATATTTTGGAAGAGAATTAAAGGATTATTATGAGATATATCATAGTTTTTTTGTTGTTTATTCAAGTTCTTTGCGCCCAGGATTTTGATGAAAAAAAATTTAGTAATATAAACAAATATGGATGGGATAATCCTGAAATTCATTTAGAAGCTCGGGAAAATCTTTTTAGTAGACAGAAATTACTTCAAATTTATCAACTGAATAAAAAAAAACCTTATACTAACGTAATAAAGTCTGCTATAATGCCTGGTTGGGGACATTTTTCAGCAAAAAATTATATAAAAGGACAGATATTGTTAGCGACAGAAATTGCTCTCTTTGGAACGAGTTTGTACTATTATGATCAGGCAAGTGAATACTATGATAAATATAAAAAAGCTACAAATATTACAGACATAAATAATTATTATGAAAAAACAAGATCACCATTGCGATTGTCTCGTGAATTTTTATCTTTTGGTATTTTGATATGGATTTATACAATATATGATACATTAATTGTTACTGAAAGTTATAATAGAGAACTATGGGAGAATCTTATTATAGAATACCATGATAAAAAATTAAAAGTTACTCCCACAGGAATATCTTTGAGGTTTTAAAATGAGAAAAATATTTCTAATTACTGCTATTATTTTGTTATTATCATCTTGTGGTTTCAGAAGAGATAATCCACTTGATCCTGAGAACAATGAGAATGATTTTGATGCCCCAGCAAAAGTTACTAATCTGACTGGAGAATCATTTATAGGTAAGATTATTCTTAAATGGGATGAAATAAGTGGCTCAAACGGATATCATGTTTATCGTTCTAAAGTTCATAATGGTGCTTATGAATTAATCAACAATCTTGATGATGATGGATATCCAATACTTATAGATCCGGTTGTGCCAATTGAATATGAGAATAGTACAAACAATATTTCACCCGGCTGGTATTATTATAAAGTATCAGCTTGTATAATTGTTGATCCAGATTTACCTCCATTGGAAGGTGAACTAAGCGAACTATTGCAGATATTGGTACAATAAAAAAATGAATTTCAAAAAATGAATTATAAATTTGATAAAATTATACCAATTAAACAGGTAAATCTTTGGAAGAATTAAATCCTGAACAACTCAAAGTAGTAACAACCACCGAAGGTGCTCTTCTTGTGCTCGCCGGAGCCGGTAGCGGTAAAACAAAATCAATCATATTCCGAACTGCTTATCTGATCAATCATTTAAAAGTAAGACCTTGGAATTTACTTGTAGTAACTTTTACCAATAAAGCTGCGAAAGAGCTAAAAAACCGTTTGGAAAATACTTTCAATATTTATACTCATAACCTCTGGATTGGAACATTTCATTCAATTTGTACAAGAATATTACGTAGAGAAAAAGATTTTTTACCATTCAATGCCAACTTTTCCATTTACGATGCTGCCGATCAAAAAAATGTTTTTAAGAAAGTTTTCAAAGCTTTAGATATTGATACAAAACGGTTTCCAATAAATCAAGTGATAAATAATATCAGCAAACAAAAGAATTCTTTGATAAGAGCTGAGGATTTTTTTTTATTCAACGAACAAAATTATTATACGGAAATAGTTGAAAAAGTTTATAGACAGTATCAAAAAACACTTTTGGAGAATAATTCATTAGATTTTGATGACCTTCTTTTGTTCACAGCCTTTCTGTTTGATGAAAATGAAAGTTTGATTGAAAAATACGCTAACTTATTTAAATATGTGATGGTTGATGAATATCAGGATACAAATTATGCTCAATTCAAGATTATCAATTACATTGCCAAAAGACACGGAAATATCTGTGTTGTAGGTGATGATGATCAAGCGATTTACAGTTGGCGGGGAGCAAACATTAAGAATATTCTCAACTTTGAGAAAGACTATAAAAATGTTGTAAAAATCAAGCTTGAACAGAATTATCGATCTACAGAAAATATACTGAATCTGGCAAACAGTTTGATTCAAAACAATAGTCAGCGTTTTGAGAAAAACCTTTGGTCAAATATAAAATCTAATCTAATGCCAGATTTAATGGTTGTGGAAAATGAACACGATGAAGCGAAGTTTGTAGCTGATGAATTATTGAAATTGAAGCTTGAGGAAAATATCAATTTTGTTAATTCCGTTATTTTGTATCGCACCAATGCCCAATCACGAGTTTTTGAAAAGATATTTGTGAATAAAAACATAAAATATCAAATCGTGGGTGGAGTGAATTTTTATCAAAGAAAAGAAATCAAGGATATCATTGCTTATCTCAGAATTTTGGTGAATCCTCAGGATAACGAAAGCTTATTAAGAATAATAAATTTTCCTACTCGAGGAATTGGAAAAAAAACTGAGCAAAGATTACTTGATCGAGCTGTTGCTCTTGAAATAAATCTTTTTACAGCTATTTCCAGTCTTCCCAAAGAAAAAGACAGTAAACAGTTTTCACCAAAAATCATAAAATTTGCTGAACAGCTTTCATCTTGGCAAATAATATCAAAAGAAAACACAATTATATATCTGATTGAACAAATTTTAGCAGATACCGGAATTTTGAAAAAGTATGAAAATAGTGACGATATTCAAGATATTTCTCGATCAGAAAATTTATATGAATTTATGACTGCTGCCAGTGAATTTACTGAACAATTTGAAGAAGATTTTCAACGAAAACCGGAGTTATCGGATTTTTTGCAAAGTATAACCTTGCATACAGACCTCGATTCATATAATGAAAATGCAGATTCCGTAAAACTGATGACAATGCACAATGCGAAAGGATTGGAATTTGAAAATGTTTTTGTAGTTGGTTTGGAAGATGGACTTCTACCGCATTCTCGCTCTCTGGAAAATGATAATGCAATGGAAGAGGAACGGAGATTGCTTTATGTAGCTATCACCCGAGCAAAAAAACGCTTGGTTCTTACTTACACCAGATTCAGAAGAATTTATGATTTTGCGGAACCAACTTTTCCAAGTCGTTTTTTATCTGAATTAGACGAAAAATATATAAATAAAATTAGTGCTCACTTTTATGATTTTCAGGCACCAAGACATAAACAGCGAGCAAAGAAAAATGTTGTTCTGGAATCAAAGAAATGTTTTAGAATCGGACAAACTGTGAATCATATAAAATTTGGTAAAGGAAAGATACTTAGCGTGGAGGGAGATGGCAAAGAGGCTAAACTTACCATATCTTTTTCAACAGGAATGTTGAAAAAAATAATGGGTAATTTTATTGAATTGATTTAGTTTATCTTAAGCCAGAAGAACTGGAAAAGATGAAACCACGAGCCGACCAAAGGGAGACCTGCGAAGCTCACTATCACGAATTAACACGAAAAAAATATTGATAAGCTTCAAAACAGGATTATTGTGATTCTTCTTCAATTAGTGTTTAAACATTTTCCACTTCGATCTTGTTTTCTATCTTATAAGAGTAAAAGCAGATATAATTTTGTGAAACAAGTTTAATAAAAAACTAAGATGAGTTGTTTTTTGCATTTAAAACTCATCCTGCTGTCCTTCTCTTAATTTCAAGAGAAGGAACATAAGAAAAGCAAGAAGAATAAGAAAGAGAAGTCATCCCTCGCTTTAGATAAAGAGAGGGAAAGAGGGAGAGTTTGAAAAATTGAAAAAGAAGCTGGAAACGCTAATTCGAGTTAATTCGTGGTTTCAATTCTTTCGATTTGGTACTAATTTAGAATGGAGATTATATGAAAAAAATATTATTAATAATTGCTGTATTAATGCTTTTTCAAGCATTAAATGCAGATAAATATGCTGGAGAAATCTTTCGAATGGGAGCCGGAGTAAAAAACTATGCTCAAGGTAATCTCGGACTCACAGATGAAACCGGTAATGCTTTGTCATACTGGAATTCTGCTTTGCTCACTGAAGCAGAAAACAACAGATTTGAATTTATGCATGCCGAAGAATATAGCGGATTACTTAAATACGATACTTTTTCGGCAATTTGGGGAAATCAGGAAAAATTTTCTCTACTCATCACCAGAATCGGAATTGATGATATTCCGCTTACAAAGTTTGATGAGAGCACACAGCGTCCCTACAAATATAAATCCGTAAATAATTCTGATATAGTAATTTATTTTGGAATTGCCAGAAAATTTGGAAAAATTGTGTTGGGTTTCACACCAAAATTTGCTTATCGTAATTTAGCAGAACATAGTGGCTATGGTTTTGGAGCGGATATTTCCACGTATCACGACTTTTCCGAAAAACTCAGAATTGCTGCGAAAGTGAGAGATTTTTTCACAACCCAGATTTTTTGGGAAAATGAAACTCACGAAACAGTTAATCCCGGTTTTGACCTTGAATGCAGGTATAAATTTATTTTTCCAATATTAAAACAGCAAGCAAAAATTTATTTATCCTCAGAAATTTACACGGAAGATCGTGATTATGCTTCCACATTTTCTTTGAATATTTTCAGTCTTGATCCGCATTTAGGTTTTGAACTACCGCTTTCGAGACGCATCAATTTTCTAATGGGATATAATGTGCAAAATTTAACATTCGGCTTAATTTTTGATTATCGTAACTGGCAAGTAAATTACGGTTTTGAGAATAATGCCGAATTGGATAATTCTCATCGCATATCAATTGGATATACTTTATGAAAAAAATTGCTATTTTGGGAATTACCGGCTCTATCGGAACATCCGCTTGTGATGTTATCCGCGAACATTCTGATGAATTTGAAATTGTACTTGCTTCTGCCAATAGAAATCTCAAAAAAGCTCTCAATATCTCTCAAGAATTCAAAATTCCTCAATTAGTTATCATTGATGAATCACAAAAAATAGATAATAAATTATTCGATTCAAACACTAATATCTATTATGGACAAAATGAGCTGAAAAATATTTTGCAATCCCTTAATTGTGATATTGTATTAAATGCAATTTCAGGTTCAGCAGGTTTAGTCTATACAATTATCGTTTTAGAGCGTGGGATCAAATTAGCTTTGGCAAATAAAGAATCGCTGATAATGGCTGGGCATCTTATCAAAGAGATTCAAAAGAGAACGAAGGCAGAATTGATTCCTGTAGATAGCGAACATAGTGCGATTTTGCAGGCGATTAACGAGACTGATTTAGAGCAAGTAAAATCGTTGATAATTACTGCTTCGGGAGGTCCTTTTCGGACTTTGCCTTTAACAGATTTTCGTAAAATATCCATAAAGGAATCATTATCACATCCGACGTGGGAAATGGGTGCAAAAATCACTATTGATTCTGCAACTATGATGAATAAAGGCTTGGAAGTAATTGAAGCACACTGGCTTTTTGAAAAAAAATATGAGGATTTAAAAGCTGTGATACATCCCCAATCAATTATTCATTCTTTCGTAGAGTTCATTGATGGTTCAATTATTGCTCAGCTCGGGTTTCCTTCTATGAAACTACCGATTTTATACTCATTTTCGCATCCGCAAAGATTTAAATCGAATATTTCAAGTACTAATATTTTGGATTTACCAAATTTATCTTTTGAAGAGATTGATAAAGAGCGTTATCCACTATTTTTTATAACTGTGGAAGCGGGAAAATTAGGTGGATTGTTCCCTACAATTATTAATGCAGCCAATGAAGCAGCAGTTTCTTTATTCTTAAATGATCAAATTAGTTTTCTTCAGATTTATCAACTTGTGAATCAAGTAATTCAAGCTACTGAAAATATAGCAAATCCAGATATAGAAACGATAATTGAAATAAATTCACAAATATATGATAACACTAAGAAAGAATATAGGAAGATATTGAAAATTGAAAATTTAATATTTTATATTTAATATTGAATATTGGTTTCTGTAATCTCAGTGTTTTTTGTTTGTTTTGTTCGGTGCTAAAATCAAAGAAAAAGAAAAAATAAAAATGAAAAAATTTCCCAGTGCAATGCTTCCGATAACTTTTAGCTGGATTGTGGGAATATTATTAGCATCTGTTCTATCAATACCATTTTGGATAGTAATTTTTACAATTGTAGCACTTATAACTTTGAGCTTTGTAAAAAATATCAGAAATATTGTTATAATCCTTTCTTTTTTCTTTCTCGCTTTTTTTAGGGTAAATGTCTCACAATTTGTTCAAACAAATCATATCAAGAATTTACTAACTGTGAAAACCGATATTCAACAACCAATCAAGGGTAGAATCGTCTCAGAAGTAAATTTCAACGGTAAGAGAAATTTTGCCGAACTGGAATTAATTGAGATCAAAGGGTTGCCTGTTCAAGGAAAAATATCGTTTTCTTTTGACGATAATCTTCAATATGGCGATATCATTGAAACGATCGCTTTTCTACAGAAATACAACAATTCAAGTAATCCGTTTTCCTTTGATTATGCGGAATTTCTTGAATTCAAAAAAATATATGGCAAAGGATACCCCAAAACTGAGATAAAAATTATCGAATCAGAAAGATCATTGTTGAAAATAGGTGTAATAAATGTTAGAAGTTGGTTGAGAAACCGAATTAATGAAAGGTTTGGTGAATATTCAGGATTTATCAGAGCTATTCTGATTGGTGAAAAGCAGGATCTATCCGATTGGAAGCAAAAACTCAATCAAGCCGGATTAAGTCATATTCTCGCTGTTAGCGGGTTACACGTCGGAATCTTATCATTAGTATTTTTTCTGATATTGAAAATAATATTTAGAAACCGCTACCTTAGTCGGATACTTTTGATTTTGATTCTCCTGTTTTATGCTGCAATATGTGGTTGGACACCTTCCGTAACTCGTGCTGTGATAATGATCTCCTTGTATCTAATCTCCAAAATGATACAAAGAAAACCCAATTCCAATAGTATATTAGCAACCAGTTTATTTATTATAACCATTTTTGATCCGAAACAACTATTTTCCATAGGATTGCAACTTTCTTTTACAGCAGTATTTATTCTATTGAATATTTTACCGCAGATACGCTATATAAAACTGAAAAGAGATGAAATTATATTACTTTCTTTTGGGAAAAAAATCCTCAACGGAATTCTTACTCTGATGTTTTCTTCGGCAATAATCAGCATTTGTCTCGCTCCGGTTACAATGTATTATTTTCATCAATTCAATCTTAACGGAATTTTGGCAAATTTGATTGCTATCCCTTTGATATCATTAATACTTCCATTAAGTATTGTCATTATCATCTTACCAAGTTTTGTGGCTGTTTATTACATTTTTTCATTTAAGATTGTAATGCAGTTCTTCAATTTCTGGAGTAATCTTTCCGCTTCTTTACCGCTTCACTTTGATTTTCTACGATTCAATTCTTGGCAATTTTTCATATCTTTGATTCTTCTCATATCGTTTCCCATTATCAAGAATTTCAAAAAAAGAAAATTAACACTGACTTTATACACACTTTTTTTCGTTAATATTGCTTTTAGTTTCATCAATTTGGAGAAAGATGTTTTCAAAATAACTTTTTTCGATTGTGATGTGGGAGATATGTTTCTGATCGAAGCAGATAATAGTCAAAAAATGCTTATTGATACAGGTCCACCGGAGTTTTCTAAAAAACATTTTAAATATTCTGCTCTCGGATATTTTCAAAAGAAAGGAATTTCTGAAATTGACTATATTATTATTACTCATGCTCACAATGATCATTATGGTGGCTTAGAGTATATTTTGATAAACATGAAAGTGAAAAATCTTGTAATGACCGATGATTTTCAGAAGAGAGGTATCTGGAATTATTTAAAGAAGTTTGTTACTAAAGATACAAATATCATCACTGTAAATGATGTTATGAATATTTCTACAAAAGATTATCAGTGTCAGATAATTCATCCTGATAAGAATTATTTTCACGGTAATATTAATAATATGTCGATTGTTATTCATCTGGATTTTGATGAATTGCAGGTATTATTTACCGGAGATATTGAGGAGGAAGGAGAGGAATATCTTTTGCACAATTATTGTATGGAATTAGACGCTGATATTCTCAAAATTGGGCATCATGGCAGCAAAACTTCCAGCACTTCTGAATTTATTGAAAAAGTTTCACCTGATTATGCTTTTATTCCTACTTCAATGAAAAATAAATTTGCTTTTCCTCATAAGATTACGTTACAAAAATATGATTTTTTAGGTAAAAATCTCTTTATTGCAGGAATTGATGGAGCATTGCAAGTCTCTTCCGATGGGAAAAGTGCAGTTTTTAAGACATTTAAATCCAAACGAATAGTGTATGCATCTGAGTTAAATTAAAAATTTATTAAAGAGTTCTGAAAGAATTTGACGGAATGTGATTATCAGAAAATTTCACATCATATTTCAGGAGGATTAATTAGTATGTTCGAAGCAATAACAAAAAATGTGAAATATATATACTTAGATATTGAAAAATATTCACAGGTTCGTAGCGTTGAAGCACAGGTTGAGATTATCAAAATTTTGAATGAAATAGTTAAGGATGCGGTGCAATCTTTTGATCAACATGATGAGGATACTATATATTTGCCAACAGGTGATGGCATTTGTATCTCTTTATTAAATCCAAACTTGCCTTATGATTCTCACCTACAAGTAAGTTTAAAAATATTAGAAAAGATTGATGAACACAACCAAAATACACTCGATGAAATGCGTAAATTTTCTATTCGTATAGGAATTAATGAGAATGTGGATAATATTGTCAGAGATATAAATGGTAAAATGAATGTTACCGGTGCCGGAATCAATATTGCTCAAAGAATAATGGGTTTAGCAGATGGAAACCAGATTTTGATAAGCCAATCAGTATATGAAACGTTTAAATATCGTGAAAAATATATGAAGAGTTTTAAACATTTTCTCGCTCTTGTAAAGCATGGAGTAAAGCTAAATGTTTATCAATTGATTACAGATTACAAAGGATTGAGTGTTGAAACTCCTATTGAATTTGTAGCAAATGATATTAAGGATGCTCCTTTGAATCTATTCTCAGCTTACTATTTTGCCCATGCGATTAAGAATAAGGATTTTTTTCTTCGTTTGAATAGATTAACCCAAGATTATCATGTTGCAGTTGCATTGTTGTACTTTTTGGCAATTGATTCAATGGGAACAGCTCTTTCTACAGATATGAATCCTTATATGGCTAAAATTTATGGTAAAAATCGAAAAACGATTGAGGAGCAATTTGATTATTATAGCTCAATCAATTATTGGGTTTGTTCAGAATTATCTGATTTTATTGAGGAAAAACTAAAAAAGCATAAAAAATATTTTGATAAATCCTCTAAATATATATTTATCAATAAAGATGGGATAAGTAAATTAAAAAAAGAGTTCATCCATGTATATGAAGAGTTTGGATTTGATTCTGTTGAACATTTTGCAGGTAATTAGTGTTGAACAAAGATTTGAAACCACGAGCCGACCGAAGGGAGACCTGCGAAGCTCATTAACCCGAATTTTCTCGAATTTATAAAGTGGAAAAATTAATAATATCTATCATAAATTTTATAAACTATATTAGAAGGAAGAAGTCAATAATTATTAAAAGGAACTGTAAATGAAAAATTCTGAACGAATACAAGAAATTAAAGACAATAATTTACCTTTTGATTCAGGAGTAATTTTTTATGAAAAAAGTATTAGTACCGATTGCTAATGGTTCTGAAGAATTTGAAGCAGTAGGGATAATAGATACATTATGTAGAGCAGATTTTGACGTAATAGTTGCTTCGGTGAACAAGATACAGATTACTGGCTCAAATAATATTAAACTAAGTGCAGATGTATTGATTGATGATTGTTCCAATGATGAATTTGACTTGATCGTACTTCCTGGAGGATTAACAGGTGCTCGAAATTTGCGAAATAATGACATTTTGACACAATTATTAAAAAAGCAAGCTTCTCAAGGCAAGTACTACGCTGCAATATGTGCATCACCATTCGTGGTTTTGCAGTATCATGGACTTTTGGATGGAAAGAAAGCTACAGTTCATCCGGTATTTGCCAGACAAATGATTAATAAAGAAGCAATTTCACAAAGAGTTGTAGTTGATGAAAATTGCATTACGAGTCAAGGTCCGGGTACGGTTCTGGAATTTTCCATAAAGCTTATTGAAATTTTATTAGGAAAAGATAAATCTCAATCAATTTCGAAACCAATGTTGATCTGCGATTGTTCTGAAAAATAAATCCAGTGGAAAGATCATATTTTTTTGATAATGGGATACAATTCTCCTGTCAACGCTGTGGAAATTGCTGCACCGGAAGTTCTGGAACTGTTTATGTAACAACAGAAGAGATCACAAAAATTTCTATTTTTTTGAAAATGGATATAAATGAGTTTATTGATCAATATCTTTATTCCTTCAAGGATAGTTATAGATTGAAAGAAAAAGAGAATTTTGATTGTATCTTTTATGACAAAGGTTGTCAAATCAATGATGTAAAGCCAAATCAATGCGAAAGCTATCCATTTTGGCGTAAAAATATGTGTTCCTTTGAGAAATGGCAAAAATTTACAAAAGATTGTCAGGGAGTAGGAGCAGGTAAAGTACACTTAAAAGATGAGATATTGGGGATTTTGGAGAATTCTGTTTTATAGAGTTTCATGAAGAGTTATCTCTCGCAAAGGCGCAAAGACGCAAAGCAAAAAAGCCTTACAATTTTGCGGCTCTGCGTCTTTGCGAGAGTATAAAAAAGAAATTTTGAAAAAGGTGATTTAATTATGACAGAAAATGAAATTGCAAAAATAGTAGTAAATATTTCATATAATATTCATTCCAAACTTGGACCAGGACTACTTGAATCTATTTATTAAGAGATATTGAATTTTGAATTGAAAAAACGAAATTTGAATGTCGAAAGACAAAAGGCAATTCCTGTAATTTGGGATAATATAAAAATGGAAATTGGTTTTAGAGCGGATTTCATTATAGAAAATAAAGTAATAATTGAATTAAAATCTGTTGAAGCTTTATCTTCCATTCATTATAAACAGCTTTTAACCTATTTGAAAATAACAGGATTAAGGCTTGGATTGCTAATAAATTTTAATGAGAAACTTATTAAAAATTGAATAAAACGAATTGTAAATAATTTGTAAATTATCTCTCGCAAAGGTGCAAAGACGCAAAGCAAAAAAACCTTACAATTTTGCGGCTCTGCGTCTTTGCGAGAGAATAAAAAAATTTAGGAGAAAAACAAGTGAGTAAAAAAAATAGAAAAAAAATAGAACCGATTCCAGAACCAGTGGTTCAAATCAAAGATTTCCAAAATTCAAAAAATATACATTATATCATGGTTTCTATACTATTTCTGATAATTTCCCTCAGCTTTTTCAAGATAGCTTTTTTAAATTATGCTCCCGATGCCGGTGATACAAATCAGTGGAGAACTTCGGCGGAAGTTTTAATTGAATATAATAAATCACATAAAGATCAAGCCTTGTGGAATAGTAATATTTTTTCTGGAATGCCATCTTACTTAACCTCTTTTAGAGCTGTAGTTCCCTTTATAAACAATATCAAAACACTCACTAATAATGTGATGAATTGGCGTATCTTTATGCTTTTCATGGCAGGATTAGGCATGTATATTTTGATGATTAATCTGAAATTTGAACCTTTGATCGCTTTAATGGCAGCTTTTTCATTTGCTCTATCGTGTCATTTCATCGGTTTGATCGAAATTGGTCATAACACTAAGATTCGTTCAATTATCTATCTCCCTTGGATTTTCTGGGCAGTGCATCTGCTTTTTACCAAAAGAAGTATTTTGGCATTAGGGCTTACATCAATATTTTTGATTGGTCAATTACGGGAGAGTCATCCTCAAATCGCTTATTACACTTATTTGATGATTCTATTGTTTTGGATTTATCAATTATTTACATCATTCCAAACGAAGGAGTTTAAGAAATTTATCACCTTCACTATTTTATTGATTATTGGTTTTGTAATTACGATCATAGCTGTTGCTCAACCTTATCTTTCCATCAAAGAATATGGTGAATTTAGTATTCGAGGAGGTAGTAGCGGTTTAGATACAGATTATGCTACAAGTTGGTCTTTTCATCCTTGGGAGATACTCACGTTTATTATTCCAGATTTTTTCGGAGGAGTTTCACCTCATTATTGGGGATGGATGCCATTTACCCAAACTTCTATGTATATGGGAATAGTAATTCTATTTTTTGCAGTATCAGGAATTTTCTTGAATAGATCAAAACTTATGAAATTCTTAGTGGGATTATCAATTCTTACTCTTTTTTTCTCTTTTGGCAGGCATTTCTCAATTCTTTCTGATTTTTTATTGAATTATCTTCCCGGTTATAATAAATTTCGTGTTCCTGCGACTATTCTAATCTTATTGCAATTTTCTATTGTGATAATGGCAGGTTTGGGGTTACAAGGATTTATTGAAAGAATAAAAACAAATGATAATAAATTCAAAGAACGAGTAAAGAAAACTTTTTTTGTGATAATAGCTTTACTGATTTTATTCGCAATTTTTGGCGGAGCTTGGAAAAGCCTAAGTTTTACAAAAGAAGTTGAAGCAGGGCGTTATGCAGCTGCCCAATTAAATCAATTGAAAACAATGCGTTACGATAAATTGATTAATGATGGTTATAGAGCTCTATTGTTTCTAATTGCAATTAGTGGGATTTTATTTTTATTTGCAATCAGAAAAATTAGTAAAAATATTTTTCTGATATTGATTTTGATTCTAGGTCTTACTGATATTTTAATCGTGGACAAAAGGTTTTTAAAAACCTTGATTCAGCAAGAAAAAATAGATCAAAAAATTACGAAAAGCAAGCTTGATAAATTTTTGTTGGATGATGAAGAAACTTTTAGAATTTATCCATTGGGTGGAGAATTCGGTCAAAACAAATGGGGAACATTTCATCAAACAATAGGTGGTTATCACGGTGCAAAAATGAAAAGATATCAGGAAATCATTGCAAATTGCCTAAATAAAGAGCTGGAATATCGTGTTCCCATCAATTGGAATATCGTAAATATGCTGAATGTAAAATATGTGATCTTTGATCAAAAATTACCATTTCCAAATATGGAATATGCCTTTCATGACCGGAAACTTGATAAAACAGCTTATAGGAATAAGGATTATTTACCAAGAGCTTGGTTTGTGAAAAATATTGAAGTTATCAGTGAGAAAGAAGAGATATGGAATCGGATGAACTCACAGGGATTTGATCCAGATCAAACTGCTCTTTTAGAACAAGAGATTCCTCATATTACTCATTGTGATACTTCAAGTGTAAAAATGTTAAGTTTTGACCTTCATAACATTAAATTTGAAACAAAATCTGATTCATCAGAATTTTTAGTTATAAGTGAAATATATTATCCTAAGGGTTGGAAAGCATTTATTGATAATAAAGAAACAGAAATTTTGGCAACAAATTATATTTTACGTGGTTTAGTTGTTCCGGCAGGATCTCATAAAATAGAAATGATATTTAAACCCGAGACATACGACCTTAGTGTGAAATTGAGTTATCTTGGTATCATTCTTTCGGTTTTATTGACTTTGATTGGGAGTGGGCTTTATTTTAAGAATAATTTAGCAACGAAAAAAACGGTACTGTAAGCAAGACGAACAAAGAATAACCACAGAGTACACTGAGAGCACGGAGTAAAACAAACAATCCTGTTTGTCGTTATTCTCGTTATCTCGTTCCAATGCTCTGCGTTGGAATGCTATTGTTGACGCTCTGCGTCAAATATTTGCTTTGGGATATTGCTCATCTTCTTTGATGAACGCAGAGCGTTCTAATTGGTGTTCCTACGCAGAGCATAGGAACAAGAACAAGAAAAAATAATCATAAGAAACGATGGAAAAAATGAATAAAAACCCAAAACTATATGTAGTAGCAACACCTATCGGTAATCCTGGTGATATTACTTTAAGAGCAATTGAAATTCTAAAAAATATTGATTTCTTAATCTGTGAAGAATATAAAATAGGGAGTAAACTCCTTAATCATCTCAAAATTAAAAAACCATTAGAACTTTTGAATGAGCACAATGAAGGTGAGGAAACTGATGTAATATTGGAAAAACTGTTATTAACTAATGAAACTGCTGCAATTATTTCTGATGCTGGAACTCCACTTTTTGCAGATCCCGGAAATGAGCTTGTAAGAAAGTGCCATTTAAATGGAATTCCAGTGATTCCAATTCCAGGTGTTTCGTCAATTATGACTGCACTTATGGTAAGTGGACTTTCTTTAGAAAAATTTCTTTTCTATGGGTTTCTACCTGCTAATAAATTTGAACGAATAAAGGCAATCAAAAAACTACCATCCCAATATGATTTAATTCTTTTAGAAGCTCCATATCGCCTTAAACAGCTAATGCGAGATCTACTAAAAACGCTTTCTGATAAAAGGGAAGCTATTATTGCTTACAAATTAACTTATCCTGAGGAAAAATTATTTTGGGGAACCTTAAAAGAATTACAAATTATGACTCAGAATTTACCAAAGGGTGAATTTGTTTTCATTCTCAAAAAAATCTCGGATGAACGGAATAATTACAAAAAGAGATAAACAAGTACAAATACTTAGTTAAAATATCGGAAATTATCCGATAAAGCACTTGACAGTAGAGCAATAAATTTCATTAAGTTTATGATTTTGTAAGAAACGTTATATTGTCGGAGGATTGATGTTTTTTAATAATTTTTCGGGATTATTCTCGAATGATATTGCTGTAGATTTAGGAACTGCAAATACATTGGTTTATCGTAAAGGAGTCGGTATCGTAATTGATGAACCATCTGTAGTTGCGATTTCAAATATAAATAAAAAAATTATTGCTGTTGGATACGAAGCTAAGAAAATGATTGGGAAAAATCCTGAAGAAGTACAAGTAATTAAACCATTAAAAGATGGTGTAATTGCTGATTTTCAGGTAACTGAATTGATGCTACGAAATCTGATTTTACGAGCTCAAAGAAAAAAATTTCTTATAAAACCCAGAGTGATTGTTTGTGTGCCTTCGGGAATTACAGAAGTTGAAAAAAGAGCGGTTCGGGACAGTGCAATTCATGCTGGTTCTCGTGAAGTATATCTAGTATCAGAGCCTGTAGCCGCAGCAATCGGAGCAGATCTTCCAATTCATAAACCACAAGGAAATCTAGTGATGGATATTGGTGGTGGAACTACTGAAATTGCCATTATTTCACTTTCGCACATTGTGGTACATACATCAATTCGAGTTGGTGGTGATAAAATGGATCAAGATATTTTGAATAGTCTTCGGAAAAAAAATAATATCTTTATTGGTTTACAAACTGCCGAAAACATTAAAAACTCAATTGGTTCTGCATTTCCACTGGAAAACGAACTAAAGATGGAAGTTCGTGGAAGAGATATAATTTCCGGTTACCCAATTACAATTGAGATTGGTTCAGAAGAGATTCGGGAGGCAATTTCAGAAACTGTAGATTCAATGATAGATGCTGTAAAAAGATTATTTGAAAAAACCGCCCCTGAATTAGCAGCCGATATTGCTGATAGAGGTATAATCTTAACCGGTGGAGGAGCTTTGCTAAAAGGATTAGACAAAAAAATCAGTGAGGCTGTAGATTTACCTGTTCATATTATGCCATCTCCTCTGAAATGTGTTGTGAATGGTACGGGTCATATTCTTGATAACCTCGAAGAATTCAAAGAAGTCTTGATTAAGAAAATTGAAGATTAATATCATAGTTTGAAAAAAAATATTTTCTTTTTTATTTATTTGAGCCTAGGAATATTACTTTTTTGGGGTAATAACGAACAAAGGTTAAAAAAAACAGAATTTTTAAGCAAAACTCTATTTTTGCCTTTTTCACACGCAATTCACAATGTTGAGTCTAAAAGAAAACTAGAGATTGAATATTCAAAATCATTCCAAAAACTGATAGAGAATGATTTAAAAATAAAGTATTTGCAGAACTGTTTGGAAAAAAGTAATTATCTATACTATGAACCCGAATCACTGGAAAATAAATTTATAATTGCAGATGTAATTGGTTGTCAGGGAGATTTTCATAACCATCATTTAGTAATTGATAAAGGAAAAAAGTACGGTTTGGAAATGAATTATCCCGTATTAACTAAAGGTGGAATTGTTGGGAAAATAGTAAATATCAGTAATAATTACTCTATTATTCTACCTTTTGATAATCCTCATTTTAAATTAGCAGTAATGACTTTTAATACAAAATTACAAGGATTATTAGAAACTGATTTAGCAGGAAATTCATTTATGACATTGCTTTTGGCAGGTAGTGAAATTAGTTTGGGAGATTCTATCGTTACATCAAATTTATCAACGATTTTTCCTGCAGAGCATTTTGTAGGTATTGTAAGTAAAATCCAGGAAGCTGGTGATGATGTTCATATGAAAGTAAAGTTAAAATCGTCAATAATTCCTGAAAGCTTGAACAAAGTAGCAGTATTATTTTATAAAAAGGATTTAAATTATGAAACGGAAATCAATAATTGAGATTAATGGACAGAAATTTTTAAGAATTCCTCTTAAAACCAAAATTCTAACTCCTGATGATGATATGTTGCAAATTGTTAAAAAATTTTCAAAAGATTTTATAGAAAAAGGTGACATTATAAGTATTAGTGAAAGCCCTTTGGCGATTACACAAGGCAGAGCAATTCCTATTAAAGATTTGAAAATAGGGTTATTGGCGAAATTTTTGTGGCGATTTGTAGCAAAAGTGAAGTATGGCACTGGTTTACGAGCTCCATATAGTATGCAATGTGCAATTGATGAAACTGGAAGTTGTCGTATTCTTTTTGCTGCATTTGTAGGTGCTTTAGGTAAATTGATTGGTAGAAAAGGAAATTTTTATCGTGTTGCCGGAATGCAAGCTGCTTTGATTGATGCAGCTTTTACTTCACCTGTTCCTCCCTATGATCAATGTGTGATAAAGGGACCAAAATATCCTGCTAAAGCAGCTCAGAGAATCAAAGATGCAATTGGTCATGAAACAGCAATTATGGATATAAATGATATTGGTGGTTGTTGGATGATCGGTGGTAGTGATAAGATCAGTAAAAATTTCATGGAAAAAGTGATGAAAGATAATCCACAAGGTCAAGGAGATGAATTGACTCCGATTTGCCTGATTAGAAAAGCTTAAATCTAAAATATGTAACCACGAATTTACTCGAATTAGCGCGAAAATAAAGATAAAAAAGAATGAACCACAGAGAACACAAAAAAAAGATAATATTGATTTTCAAACCTGTTCCCAAACCCCTGTTGGGAAACACAACAGTATTGAAGCTCCTGCTTCGTTTTGTTTCTCACTAAGTAGGAGCTTGATAACAAGTTCAAACGAGTAAAAAATGAGTTTGATTTTAGTTTTCTTTTTCCATCAACTATTGTGTATCCCTTTTTTTTCTACACTTTGCATCTTTATGTTAGATTTGTTTTTTTGAAAACTTGTCAGTAAAATTTAGACCACAATTATGAAAGTTCTTAAATTCATCATTCTTGGAATATTTTTCTTATATTTTCAAATTATCTGGGGACGATATTTTTCAATAAATCGAATTATTCCAAATTTTCTTTTGGGCTATCTATTTGTTACTTCCATTAAATTGGAACTAAAATTCACTTTAACAATTGCTTTTTTCTTAGGTTTGATGTATGATGTTTCACAACCGAATAGTTTAGGGTTTTGCACAATATCATTTGTACTTATTGCAAATTTTGTAAATCGTTTTCATCATAATATTCATAAAGAGAATTTTTTTGTTATTTTTCTTAGCATTTTATTGATTTCAGCGTTTTATATTCTTTTGAATCTTGCTTTTCAATTATTTACTGTCGAAAACCCACGTTTTTCAATAAATTCAATTATTTTTTCATTTGTTTATTTCACAGTTGTGAATCTGATTATAAGCCTTATTTTACTATTTATTGATCAATTAGGAATATCGTTTAATGCCTCTTCCGGAAAATAAATATACACATCTTGTGTATTCAATTTCCTTTCTATTTTTAATAATTATTTTTTCACTTCTTCGCCTTCAAGTATTTAAAGGAAAAGAATATAAAATAATTGCGGGAAAAAATTATGTTAGAATAATTGATATCTCTCCTGTGCGAGGGGAAATTTACGATAGAAATTATAAAACAATTGTTAAAAACATACCTTCTATGAATCTTTATTTTTCACCTGGGAAAATGAAAGATTTAGAAAAATTAATATCTTTTCTTAGTAAAGAAGTGAGTTTTTCTAAAATTGAAATTAGAGAAATAATTTATAAGAATCGTTACCGTTTGCACAATGAAATTCTCTTGATACAAAATATATCACATCAAAAAGTTGTTGAAATTTCTGAACAATTAAATTTTTTTCCAAGTTTATCCATTTTATCAGAAACATCGAGAAAATATTATTATAAGAATCATTTTACCGGTTATGTTGGTAAGATTAATGAACATGAATATTCTAAGAAAAAATATGAAGGATATTCAATGAACAGCATGCTCGGGAAAACAGGTTTGGAAAAGTATTATGAGAAAACTCTTAGAGGTGAAAACGGAAATAAAATTCTGCAAGTAGATTCTTCTGGAAGAAATTTGAATTTTTTTAAATCGGATATTGAGAAAAAACCTAAAAACGGAGCAGATTTAATCTTAACAATTGATAATGATTTACAGGAATTTATTCAAAATATTATACCTCAAAATTATCGTGGAGCAATAGTCGTTATGGATGTACAAACTGGAGGGATTTTATCATATATGAGTAATCCAGTTTATGATCCAAATATGTTTTCTGGGAAAATCACAACTGATTTTTGGCAAAAAATATTACAAGATCCTGCAAAACCAATGTTAGATAGAATTTCACAAGGTTCTTATCCTCCCGCCTCTGTTTATAAGATTGTTCCGGCAATGATGGGACTTGAAAACGGATTTATAGATATTAATACAAAATTATCAACTTGTGATGGTGGAATGCAAGTTGGGAATCGTTATTTTAAATGCTGGCTACATTCCGGACATGGTAAATTGAACGTTGTTAATGCCATTAAATATTCCTGCGATACCTTTTTTTATGATCTTTCTTTAAATTTCAAATTGGAAGAATTTCATGATTTTACGTTATCTTGTATGCTTACTCAGAAAACTAATATTGATTTACCAGAAGAAAGAAACGGCTTTTTCCCAACCCAAAAATGGTATACAGATAATTATGGACAATATTTTGGGATAATTGGGCACAAAGTAAATCTATCAATTGGACAAGGTGAAATTCTTACTACACCCCTTCAAATATGTGCTTTGTATTCTGCTATTGCCAATGATGGAATTTGGTTTCAACCTCACCTTTTAGATAAAACAGTTCAAGGAAATATGGTAGATATTTTTGCTCCAAATGTGATAGAGCTTCCCATAATAAGAAATAATATTCAGATTATTCAAAAAGCTTTATATAAGACGGTGAATGAGAAATATGGAACAGGGAAAAAAGCAGCAGTAAAAAATGTGAAAGTTTTTGGAAAAACCGGTTCGGCAGAAAATCATATGGGAAAAACTACTCATGCCTGGTTTGCAGGATATGCTACTTGGGAAAAGCCAGAAATTGCTTTTTCTATTTTTTTTGAAAACGAAGGTCATGGCGGAAGTATAGCAGCCCCATTTGCAAAAGAGATTATTGAGTTTTGGGACTCTATGAAGAAAATTGAGAGTGAAGAGTGAGGAGTAATAAATCATGAGTTGGATATTTGGAACCTATAAGAAAAATGAAGATATTGTTAGCAACAATAAGAAAGTAAATTTACCGGAAAAACCAATTTATACTTATCAAAATAAAAAATACTCAATTGCTGTTGGTGGTTTCAGGAAAAATGTATATTTTTCGACAGAGATAAATTCAAAAAATAATTGGATAGTTTGCGGAAAAGGAATTTCTTCGGATAATAATAGTTTTAGGTTCAATAAATCTGAAGATTGGGAGAAACTTTTTTTTAATAAATCTGATCTAACAAAGCTTAACGGACATTTTGTTTCTATACAATTTAATGAAAAAGGAATCAAATTTTGTAATGACATTTTAGGGTTAAGGGATCTGTTTTTTATTGAAAATAATCAAGAAATAATGTTTTCCACAAGATTGGATTGATTGATTTCATTTACCAAAAATAAGATTGATTATAACATGAAAACGTTGTCAAATCTTTGGTATTTCAGTAATCAATTGAATTATGAAAGGGGTGTGTTTGTAGTATAATGTAAAATATATTGACTATATCTGCTGTAATAATAG
>JAIORE010000164.1 GCA_021108315.1 Candidatus Cloacimonadota bacterium | reverse complement strand
AATATAGATTATTTGTCAAGCTTTTTATTAAAGTTAAATGCATAATATATTAAGAAGTTAATGCTTATATATGCCTTCTTTTATTAATCAACAGAATCATGTATGCTTTATAGCCCAAAAGAAGTAATCATTTTATTGAAATTATTCATTTTTTTTGTACCCCCTTAACATATCTATATTTTAGATACTTACAGAACTCAAATCTTGAAAAACGTAGAATAAAATACTATCCGATAAAAAAACACTTTATACAGCAAATTTAGACAGGTTACACTTATCGCATTGATTTTTGTATTTCGTGAATCAGTGAAATCAATTCATCCGTGAAAATCAGTGGTTCAGACATTTTAACCCCATCCCCTGACCACTCACAAGTGGATCAGGCAAATCAACCCTTCCCCTCTGCTCTTATGTTAAGAAGTAAAACTTATAATAAGTTGAAGATTATTCTTTGACATTAGTGCAGAGGGGAGCTAGAAAGGTTATTCCCAAAATTTATATTCTCCAAAGTTCTCAGCATTACAGAGCCACAAATATTATTCTTAATCTTTAAGCTATCAAATTCAACTAGATATTTGATTATGTTTTTATTTATAATCTGGGTATCTTTGCTTTTAGTAGAATCTATTTCATTATGTTTTATTAAAAAGTTATAAATGTTTATTTTTTTATTCATTTGATGCCCGTTCCTAAATAAAAATAGGCTATCTTGTGAATAACTAACATCATTTTGACTCAAAGTTTTCAATATAAAATTTCCTTCGAAAGTTTGGAATTCATATGAGTCTAAAAGATCATTATGAAGTACGGATTGAATTAGATTTATTTCATTCAAAGTACCAATATTTTTTCTCCAATTTATCATTTTCTTTTGTATAAACAAGAACATTGAAGTAAATATTTGAAACAATATAAACATCAAAATTATTGCAACGATCAGTTCAGTTAGAGTGTATCCTGAATTATTTAAGATAACTGAATTGTGTTTAAGCTTGCTCTGGGGGATACTTCCTCCTTAAAATAGATTTTGATAGAAATAATTGATCTTCCATTATCTGTACTAACCTTCTTAACTATTTTCCATCTGTTCTCTGAGTAGTTTTCTGATAAATTTACTTTTTCAATCAAGTACATTTCCATTTTAGTTTGAGCTAATATCTGTGCTTCTAATGTTATAGAAAGATCATTTTTTAGCATAAATCTATAGAAAAAAGTACTTAGTATGAGAATCACACTAGAAAAAATAGCTAAGGCTATAATATTTTCTAGAATACTTGATCCTTTTTGATTTTGTAATGGCATTTTATTTTCTCCTAATCCCATCACCATCCCTTTCCCTTCGTAACGGGAAGCTTTTGAGTTCTCCCCTTACGAAGGGGAGTTAGAGGGGTTATTTCTTTTTTTAAAATCCTTAATCGTTTCAATAACAGAATAAATATCATTCCTGATTAAACTATTACTAAACCTAAGAAAATTTATCCCTAAAGATTCAATTTCATTCTGCCTAACATCATCATATTGTTTTGAATGATTTTTTAAATGAACTTTTCCATCTATTTTAATAGCTAATTTTAATTGAGGACAAAAAAAATCAACAACATATTTATCTATACTATATTGCCTTCTAAATCTTAAATTTGAAATTTGTTTATTTCTAATCTTTTCCCAAAGAATTTTTTCGTATTGTGTCATATTTTTTCTTAAATTTATTCTTTTAGATTTTTCAGATTTCTTATTAAATATTTCTGTCATAGTGTTCCTTTAACCCCATCCCCAACCCTTCCCCTTCGTAAGGGAAAGGGAGCAATTCTCCCCTGCATCTAAATCAGATATGCAATAATACAATTATCGAAAAACTCCGAATTTAGTTGCAGGGGAGTTAGAGGGGTTATTCTAATCAATTCTTTCATAAGATATAATGTTTAACTGCTGCCTTTTTTGAAAATTGGAAGGTCTAAAAAAAATATCATTAGTCCTTGCAGTAATATTCCCACTCCTCAACCAATTTATATAATGAACCGGAGCTTCATAAAAATATTGATTATTGGAGATCAGGCTTCCCTTTAGTATTCCATTGAAACTTATTCTATTACTTGAATAGATCATTCCTGAAATTTTAGCATTTTTATCAATTGTGATTAATCCATTATCGATAACTCCCAGTGATGTTGTAGCCGGATAAAAAATTGTTCCCGAAAATGAAACCGAATCTTGAATAACTATTTCTCCGCTTCGTATTCCTTTAATTTCTTCCCCAAAGACAATAAGAAGCGATGGGAAATTTAAATCTGCATTATTACTTACTGTGATTTTACTTTTTGCAAAAAATTGTCCGGCGCAATTCACAGAATCTTGAATTTCAATGTATTTATTAGAATAAAAAATGCAATTTTTTAGGCTTATTTCATCTTTCAAAATAATATTTTCTTTAGCGATGAAATTGCAACTTGCCTTAGTACTAAGAGAATCGGATAAAATTATTCGTTTTTTTGATATAATTGTAACACCTTCTTTTAATATATTCGAATATTTTGAAGTAAGCATAATGTCATTATCAGAATAATATATCATGCTTTGTTCAAGTTTCGAATTTGAAAAATAGTCAATATTATCAAAATATAGAAATTCATCTGGCAGATTTTTTAACTTTCTAGCAAGTTCTTCAATTGTATTAGGGATTTGTAGATCATAAACAGAATTATTAATATCATCTTTTTCAAATATTTCACCCGAAATAGCTCCAGTGAATTTTGAACCTTTGAAAGTTTTAATTTGATAACCTGATTTTCCTAATAAGACATTTCCATCTATCTCAATATTGCCAGTAAAAGTCAAAGGTAGTTCATTATTAGTATTTACCAAAGCATAGTTTGCTAAGCTATCGGGAGCTTCTGCCAAAAGGACTTGTAATGTATGGGTATAGTTTTTTTTAATTCCCTGTGAGACCACTTTGTAATAGTAGCCATATTTTTTAACATTGATAATACTTGTTTCGTCCCAAGGAAGCTTATATTCAAATTTTTCTAATTCCAGTTTAGGATTTTCCCTTAAAGAATCAATTATACAATAGATGGCAGATTCTGCATTGTAAAGAGCTTGAGTTTGAAAGATGTTTTTCTTTACAGTTTTGAATTGAAGAGTGAAGATCATAAAAAATATGCTGAAAAAGATCGTTATGATTATAATAAGGATCAAAACAAAAAGTAGTGATGAACCTTTCTCATTTTTCATTATTTTGTAATACATATTTATTCCATCTTATAATGTTCTAAGGTTCAGACATTAAACATCTTTCGTCTAATCTTGTTGGTTATATTATGCTGATTAAACTGCTAATTTACAACGTTTATTTCCTGTTCCTTTTACCTTTTTACCATTCACCTTTCACCTATCTTTCTTATCTTCATCAATCAGGAATTCTTATCTTTATCTTTCCTTCTTGATTTACTTCCCAAATATTGTATGTTCCATCTTTATCAAAATCTACTATAGAAGTTGCAGTTGCGATAAAAACAAACTCATCTGCTTTTTCAATTTCAATTAAATATCTGGCTTTACCACCATCTGTAATCAATTTCTGCTGCTCAAATCCGATTTCTAACAATTCATTTGAATATATATCATATTCATAATAATAGCTCTCTTGGAGTGCATAAACTTGGTTCAACATAAGCTTAGCTTCAGTCTCTTTTGCTTTTCGAGTTACAGATAGATATTTAGGAACTGCAAGAGTTAATAAAATACCAATCACCACGATCACAATAAGTAATTCCGAAAGTGAAAATCCTTTATTATTTTTAATTAAATTCATAGATTTACCTCGTAATGAAGATTTATAAACAATGTGTCTAATTTGACCACTAATACAACTTCGATTTTTCTTTAACCTTCAAGATTAATTCCTTTTCTTTATTTTTGATCAAAATGGAATCTTTATATATTTTCTGCACAATCCAACTGTTGATCGAATCTTTTTCTGCAAGATAATGTAATTCATTATCGCTATGAAGAAGAGCTGTATTACCAATAATTCCCTTTAGGGCTATTTTAAAAGGTTTCTCTTTTTTTCTTGGGATAGTTTTTGTTTTTTTAGGTTTTATTTGGTTTTTTGCTTTAAATGGATCATCAAAATTACCTTCAAATTGCACTGAATGAGAAATATTCTTTTCTAATTCTTTAACATCGTTAGAAATTGATATTTCTGACATATCTGTAGTATCTGACGAAGGAATTATAATTTTTAATAACAGATTTCCCCAGATAATAATTACCAAAATTATCAAGAATATCAGAAAATTACGATTCTTTTTTAGAGTGGTTAGACTATTCAGTTTCATATTTCTTAAGTAAAATCAGTTCAAACCTGATCGTTGAATCAAGTAATTTTGTTTTTTCATTTTTTTTAATCTCAATAAATTTAATCAGGAAAAGATTACTATTTTCCAGTTCATCTAAAAAAAATCCTATTTGATTGAAAGTTCCAGAAACATTTAGTTCAATAAGACTGGATTCATAAGTTTCAAATTTACTATTTTTAATCGGTTTGATGCTGTTCAGAATAATACCGGAGTCTGTTGCTTTATTAGAAACATTTTTAATAAATGAGGATAGGTTCCCCGATATTTCATTTATATTTAATATCTTTTGGAAATTTTTCTTTAATCTGCTGATCTCATTTTTAATTTTAACAATTTCAGTGTCAAAATCGGAATTTTTTGCAAGAATCAGTTTATTTTCTCTAAGAGTTCTACTATTTCGTCCAATTTCTGTATACATTGGAATTAATACATTGAAAACAGCAAAAAGAAACAATACAGCTGAAATTGTGCTTAATAAACGGAATCTATAATTTTTCATTTGATAACTAAATTAAAATAATTATTGTTACTAACTAACTGATTTTTGGCTCTTGATTCTTTCATTTTATTGATAAATTTTAGCTCTATAATCCTATTGCTAAATTCAGTTTCCAAATTCTCAATGAATTCCGCAATTGAGATTTTCGAAATAGAATAGCCTTCAATTAAAATTATATTCTCAGAGTTTTTTGCCTCAACTTTGATCTCATTTAACCAGACAGCATCAGGACGAGCTTTTCCAATAACTTCCATAAAGCCAGAAACATTCGTTGATCTCAATGAAATTGCCTCAACTTGAGAGATTTTGTCCTTTACTTTTTTTAATTCAGTATTGTTCTCTTTGTACTCTTGAAATTTTATTTTATTTTGTGCCAATAAATTCATAACCTTATTATTACTATTTGAATAATAGAATGATACTCCCTGAAATGTTCCCCATAATATTAAAAATAATATAATAATAAAACTGCTGAAAATGGTCATATTTTTCTTTTCATATTTTGCGTAAGACTGTTCTATTTGTTGGTTATCTAAAAAATTTATCGCAGGAATAAAATTGTGTAGTATATTCATACTTGTACAATAAGAAAGCAGATTTGAAGCATTTATCTCATCATCATTTTTTTGATTTTCACCTATTATTATCGAACTTTGCTTTTGTGCTTCATCTAAAATATCATTTATCTCAATACTTGCTGGAAAAATTTGAAGATTTGTAATTTGATTTTCAGAAATTTGGATAATTATGAGCTTATTTTTTCCATTTAGAATAAAATAATCTTTGTTAGCTATCTTATTATTCTCAATTCCATTTTTTAAAACAAAATTTTCTAAACCACAACCAAGATACGAAATATCTTTATTCTTTAATTTGCTTAGAATATCAGAAATTTTATCAACAGAAGTATAAATAATTAATATTTTTTTTTCAATTTCGTTTTCGATAAGTAAATATTTTATCACATAGTTGATTGTATCATCATGAATATTTTTTATGAAGTAGCTCTGAATCCAATTATCAAATTCAGCTTCATCGTCTATATCTGGTGAATCTGCAATTTCAAGATCGAAATTAGATAGAGGTAAAATGATGCCGACTACAGAATTATCAAATTTACTGATATTTTTCCCAGTATTATTTACAGAATCGAATTTTGGTAAATATTTAGTGTAAAATGAGTTAAATAATTTAGTTATTTTGAGATATGAAGATCCTTCCTCATTAAGCTGAATTATCTCAACATTGTTTACTAAATAAGGAAAATAGAATTTCATTTTATTATTATCATACCATTCATTTTATTTGTGCTTGATTTGCCTAACTCAATTCCTTGCTTATCCAGTTTTCCCCTTTTGAAAGGGAGTTAAAGGGGTTATTTAAATATCAATCCTCTCAGTTGGTTCAATCTTGCAGATTGAACCAACTGCAACTTTTCTATTCATGATAATTTGTGTAAATTCGTGGTTTCATTTTCTATTCAAACTTGTGTTTCAAACTTTCCCATTTCTGTTTGTCATTACTATCACCAAAAAAAATATGGGGTGTAATATAGATCATCATTTCGGTTTTTGTTTTTGTTTTACTCTTCATCCGGAAAAGATGCTTAATAATCGGGATATCACCTAAGATAGGAACTTTCCTAATGATTTTAGTATCTTTTTCTTCGATTAACCCACCCAAAATAATAGTCTCACCATCTTTTAATCTTACGGTGGAATCAATAACTCTGGAATTTATCGTTGGTGGTTCTTTGGAATTGAACGAACCCACCGGTGTTTTGAATTCAGGATGGATTTCTACCGTTACTTCACCTGAAGTGCTTACCCAGGGAGTGATAGCTAAAGTAATATTTGCTTCTACTTTTTCAAATCTTTCTGATTCTTGAGTAACGATTTGCTCACTCGAAGAAACCGGAGTAGTGCTTTTAAGAATATAATATTGGGTTGTTCCAATACTAATACTGGCTGTGTGACCATTTAAGGTTGCAATTTGCGGTCGTGATTTTATGTTAGCAACACCGTCACTTTGTAAAGCTCTTAATTTCATATAAAAATTATCCGGTAATATGCCAATATTTTTTGCACCAAAAAAATCACTTATTTTGTTCAATTGAATATTTACAGATCCACCATCGTGTTGGGTATAGAAAGAGCCGTCTTCATTAATTCCTAAATCTAATTGACTAAAATTATTCCAGCCACTGGTATCTGCTGCCGCTATATTTGTTCCCATCATCACGCCAATATCACTTATCCTGCTCGTGTTGTAATCAACTACCAAAGCTTCTATCAAGATTTGAGGAGTCGGGAAATCTATTTGTTTAATAAAATTTTCAAGCTCAAGTATTATATCATTTGTTCCAATTGCGATGACTGCATTTTGCTCTCTTATTATCTTAATTGAGGAACTTTTCTTTATTAGATCAGGAATTAGATCGATAATACCGTCCGCAATTATATGATTTAATTTAATAAGTTTTGTTGTAACTAAGCTACTGATTTTTTTACTTCCAATAATATAAATATCATCAGATTTTTTGAAAGTGAAATCCGTTCCTTTTAGTAAAAGATCAAGAGCTTCCTCAATTGAAATTCCATTACATTTGGCAGAGATTTTCCCTTGAGGATATTCATAAGTAACCAGATTTATATCAAGTTGAAGGGAAATCTCCCTAATTACTTCAATAATATCAGCATCTATCAAATCAAAACTTATCAATCCGTTTTCATCAACATTTACCCAGATAGTTTGTACATTTCCCTGATTATCCTTTATCATTTTTTTTTGATAATTCAGATAGAAAACATCATCAATTTCCCTGAGCAGATAACCGTTGTTTTTAAAGAATAAGTTAATTCCTTTTTTTGTATCAATATTTTGTAAAAATCCTTCAACTGTGCCTTTAATTCCATTACTTAAAACAATATTATATCCTGTTTTCTCTGTAATTTGTTTGGAAACTTCTGCAATTTCAGCATTTTTTATGTTCAGATTGATTTTTTCTTCACTGACTTCAATAATAATTGAACTTTTTGTAGATTTTTTTACAGATTCTTTTTCTATCTTTATATATTTTGAAAATTTTAAAATGCTATTGATCTTCTCAATCTTAAAATTATGTTCTTTTTTTAGAAAAATTATCAAGTCTTTTACAGAAATATTTGTTAAAGTGAGGGTTATTTTACCATTGAGCGAGTTATCCACAACCATGTTCAATTTATATTCGTAAGCAATTCCCCTTAAGAGGTCAACCAATTCAACATTTTTAATGTTTAGTTTAGGGATAATTTGGTCATATTCAGTTGTAAATATTTCTGTGATTATTTCTGGTTTCTCAAGTTTTATCAATGGTTTTGCAATAGGTTTGGGATTTTCTTTTTCTACTTTGGGAATAGCTTTCCCTTTTTTTAAACCTTTTTTAAAGCTATCAACTTCCAATAAGCTTTTTTGAGAACTCAAAGTTATCTGTATAAAAAAAACAAGTACAATTATAAGTATTTTTTTCATTCTTTATCCATTAATGATTAGTTTCTTAAATATCTCCTCAGGGGTTGTTTTTCCTGATTTTACAAGTTCTTATTCATATCTTGTGTTTCAATTTGCTCTTTGATAAAAGTTTCACTTTTTTCGTCAAGTATCATATTACAGATTTCAGGAGTTATCTGAAGAATTTCAAAAACACCAATTCTTCCTCTATAACCGGTATTATTACAAGCTTCACATCCCTTGCCATGATAATATTCATTTTGTGGATTCAAACCTAATTGTTTTAGCAATTCCTGATCTGGAGTATAAAATATTTTGCATTTGTCACAAATTTTCCTAACCAGCCGTTGAGCAATTACCAGTTTTAAAGAAGATGCGATCATATATTTTTCGATTCCCATATTCACTAAACGTGTAATAGCGGAAGTTGCATCATTTGTATGTAGAGTAGATAACACCAAATGACCCGTAAGAGCAGAATGAATTGCAATTTCAGCAGTTTCTCTATCTCGTATTTCACCGATCATAATTACATCAGGATCTTGTCTTAAAATTGAACGCAGAGCAGTTGAAAATTTATAATCAATATCCGGTTTTACCTGTGATTGATTAATTCCATGCAAATTGTACTCTACCGGATCTTCAATGGTGGTGATATTTACTTCATCTGAATTTATTAAGTTTAGTGCAGAGTACAAAGTTGTGGTTTTACCACTTCCGGTAGGACCTGTTACTAAGATCATTCCATAAGGATTGTTAATGTGCTGTTGAAAGATTTTTGATTCGAGAGAAGACATCCCAAGTTCATCTATTGATAACTGAACATTGTGCCTGTCTAAAATACGTAAAACAGCTTTTTCACCATAAAAAGTTGGTAATATTGATAACCTGATATCAATATCTCTTCCTGAAAATTTATGTTTGAATTTCCCATCCTGCGGTCGTCTTTTTTCTGCTGTATTCAGTTCCGAAAGGATTTTTAGGCGAGCGATAAACTCATCTTTTTGGATAATTGGGAGTTTGGAAAACTCCTGTAATATCCCATCAATTCTAAATCTTACGCGAAAATGATTTTCATATACTTCAAAATGGAGATCGCTTGCTTTTCTGTTTATTGCTTCATCCAATAGATCTTTAATTTTTTTTATTACTGATACTTTTGTCATTTTTATTTAACCATTTATAAATATAATATCTATGCTTGATTAAAATTGTTATATTGAGAGTCAAGTATATTTTTGAATGAAGGCTTTTGATAGCTATTGAAGCTTATTTGCATCATCTGAAAGAGCTAACGATATTAGAAAAGTTTTATTACATATGCTGGGATACTGTATTTGCTAAGCTGGTTCAATTATGTTAATTGAACCATACATTTCAAAATATTTGGATCAATCTGCAAGAATGATCCAGCCAAACAACTGAAATAGATATTTGATTTTCCAGAATCCACGAAATCTATTAATCCGTGTAAATCTGCGGGGCAGACAACTCACGCTATGCATTACATAAAGAACTGACTTTAAAATTATTTATTTGCTTGTTTTGTAAAGAAAAACAGGCTCAATTGGGAAATTGAACCTGAAAGGGAAAGTTCAATAAGAGAGATCAATATTTAATAAGATTCATCTTTAAGTTCTTTTATAAATTCATCAATATATTTTAGATTATCTGTCATAATCATATCAAAATCATTTCTTAATCCCACTAGTATTTTATGTTCTCTTGACTCAAATAAAATTGCTCTCGTATTGAAAATATAATACTCTTTGTTAGTTATCTCATCAAGAAGTAAATCAATACTATTTATAGCTGTTGCAACCAAATCTTCATCAAATTCGTAAAATAATGAAAAGTTATCAAGATTAATTTTATGTATATCATTACAATTTCTAATATTTGTAAAACCCCGAGAATTAAATTTATTCCGAAATTTGCCATCTAACCAATATTTGTGAAAAGATAAACATGAGATATAATGATAAGTTCCTTTTAGTCCTAAATCTTCATATTTCCAAGAGATTGAGTATAATTTATTTTTATTCAGAATACATACCTGTCTTACAACGTTATTAAATAATTTTTTTTTATCAGATTCAATAGCACAATCTATTATAGATAAATATATTTTGGTTTTATTTAATGGATAAAAACCAAATAAATTAAAATCTATTCTGTTATCCTTGGTAATATTAATATTTCCCATTATTCAAAACCTCCTAAGGAATAAAATGTATATCTTCAAATATGTTACCATTCCTGAATATTTCAATATTCGTCTTTCCATTGGGTCCATATCGAAGTTGCATAATTCTATTTTCATTTTTATCCAGCAATTGCAATATATTTCTATCAATTCTTTTAAGTTGTCTATTTACAATTTTCTTTGCTTCAGTTCGAAACATTCTTGTCGCTGCTTTCCTACCACCGGGTAAATCGGTATTCCATTTTTTAAATTTGCCATTTTTCGTTTTTTCTCTTGCATTATCACCTCTTAAATTGTTTCTTCCATTATCGTCAGGTTTCTTTTCTTCATCATCAAAATCAGGTCCAGGAGATCCTGTGTCAGCAGGAATAATCTTCTCTTGCGAGTTGGAAGAGTCGTTTGTTTCATTATCTACTG
This sequence comes from Candidatus Cloacimonadota bacterium, assembly GCA_021108315.1. Lineage (GTDB taxonomy): Bacteria > Cloacimonadota > Cloacimonadia > Cloacimonadales > TCS61 > JAIORE01. The sequence goes on along the minus strand of JAIORE010000164.1, from coordinate 19,927 downwards.
GGTCTGCCCACGGACTTCCATAAAGTTCTTCATATGTCAACCATTCCTCATTTTCTGTCTCAAGAGCACCATACAATGCATCCGCTTTCTGCAACTCCCAAAAATTAAGAGCATCAGTCATAGTTGTCTGTGTTTGCATACCACCAAACGTTAAATCTGTAGCAGCAGCTTGCCCCATCATCAAAGGTAATAATTCAATCCCCGTTTGGGCGTATAATTTAGAACTATCATTATTTAGTACTGGAGGACCTATAAATGGCATAACCCTTTCTTGATGACTGCCCTCAGCTCTAGCATTAAGCATAGCAACTACATTAGAATTAAAATCATTAACAATGGATACCATTTGCTCAAAATCCCGCTCTGTTGCATAACCATTAAAGTCTCCAGTGTAACGTACCATTCCCCCAATAACATTAACGGCATTTACCCACGCAACACTTGTTCTGATGTGAAAAGCAGGAAAATGCCCTTTACCGATGATTGGTTGGGAATAATTCTTCAACCAATAGAATACATCATTATACATATTCTTGCTTTTTCTAACTTCCTGCCAGCTTAAATTTTCATAATGATACAGTCTGGCTCCGGAAGCTGCAAGGTTCCATAATTTCTTTTCAAAGTATTCAGTATATGCTCTTCTTACTTTATATTGCTTAAACAATCTACGTTGGATATGACCGGACATAGCAGAAGTAGTTCCATCCGGATCTACAAAATTAATCGGATTATTGCCATTGTAAACATAGGGAGAATGGAATTGGTCTTTCGGGTCAAAGCTGTGCCAGCGTCCGAGTTGCGGATCGTAGTTACGGTATCCGAAATCCAACCAGTTCAGATAATGTGCTCCCTGATATTCCTGCCCTTGATAGGTGTATTCATTTTCTACAGTTGTATTACACAATCCGGGTAGTTTCATCCCAAAGGGATAGTAATGAGAATCCTGAATTATTTCGGCAACTCCGCTTCCATCATCTTTGAAAGTTACTCTGATATTGCCGACATGGTCTTTTATATCATATTCATAATCCCAGATGAAATCATCAGTTGCGAGATTTTTTTTTCGGCATTTTCCAGAAGAATGCCTATACGTGAGTTCTTTATTTTCCCCAGCACCTGAAGAAGTGATGTTGTAGAGAAATCCATTTATGTAATGCGTTTCTTTTGATACCACGCCATCTGTGTAGATGGTTTCTTTCACTTTTGTACCATCGGAGGTATAGGTTCGCCGGATCAAATTATCGTTTCCGAAATCAAATAAATATGGTAAATTGAAATCATTATAACGAATTTCCATCTGCTTATTTTCATCATAGATCATATTACCGCTTTCATCATAGAGATATTCCTCTACGGAACCGTTAGAAATATATCCATTATCTTTGAAATCTTCACCGGAAGTAGTTGCAATTGCATCATCTACTGCAAATAATTTATTATTATCATAGAAATAACTGAGTTCATCAACCAATCCGGTGGCATCTTTCCTAATAGCTGTTTGGATATTACCATTCAGATCATAAGTTAAGCCGCTCACTGAATATTTCCCATTATTTAACCAACTCGTATCATCATTTCCGGTTCGATAGAGAAAATCAGCATTTTTTAAGCGTCCTACAGAATCATAATCGTATTTATAACCCATTTGAACTTCATTTCCGAGAGTGGAAGAAGTAGCTGTTTTCCAAGTAACTCCCGAAATATAACCATTGTAGAGAGGAGTTCCACTCATAAAACTTGGTGGCTGATCATAATAAAATTCCATTCCGAAAAGATCGTTATCATCACCGGAAAGGTCTCTGTTATTTAAGGCAGTGATCTGTCCCTGCATATTATAGGAATAATCAAGTGATTGCAGATAATTTCCACTTCTGTCATACTCCAAAATTATCGCTTCATCCATATAATCGGACAAAGTATGAATATTTTTTTCAGTAGTTAGTCCCAATTCATTATAAGAATAGTTGGCAACAATGTATTCCTCTTTATCATCCATTCGCTGGTATTCATTCACTAATCTACCAAAATAATCATAACTAAAGCGTTTTCTCACTTCCACAGAATCAAGATTGGTTTCATGAGTTAATTTTGACCTGGTAGTATGTCCGGAAGTATCAAAGTAGGAATTTACCACATCTCTACCACCGAGATGGTTTTCGAAAATGCTCTGAATAGTATGATATTTGTGATTGTAATAAATTGCACTTTTTTGCCAGTTAAAATTGGCAGTTGTCGTATTTCCTGCTTGAAATCTTTGTCCGGTAATAGTATTAAAACCGGGAGCGAGACAAATTTCATCACCGCAAACAACTACTTTTTCCTCCCCGAAAGGTGTATCATAAGTTCCCGCCGGATAAACTTTGGCATCATCAATCAATCTTTTATAACCGGTCAATTTCCCTAAGGGATTTTCGATATGTTTATTAAGACTGTATTCACTATCATTCACATAAGGCAGATCATTACTGCCGTTTCTATCAAAATCGTAATCATCATAATAGGTTACGGTAAAAACATCACAATTTGTTATATGCGGAAAAGCATTGTCTGAATAACCGTGGAATTTTGCATAATTTTCACTGCTGTTTTCTTCATAAAGCATGTAAGTTGGTGAATTCAAAATAAGTTGCAGACTTTCTCTATCTGTACCGGCTGGAGCATGGTATTTTCCGGAAATAATCTCTCTACCGTATCTATCGTATTTGATAAATGACCAAGTATCATCTAATCTCTGTTTTTCATTTTGTGATAAGACATTTCTACCGAGACGATCGTAAACAGTAGTGGTTTTTCCTTTTTCGGGAGTAGTTTTGGAGATCAATCTGCCATTTTCATAACAATATTCCGTAATCCAATTTTCCAGAAGTTCGGAAGTAATGATCCAATTATCGGTATCTATCATTATTTTCAAGGCTTCCGGTGGAACAAGGTATTGTAATTTTCCTGAATCATCATATAAATAATATGTACCGACTTCCTGCATTCCCAACATACTTATCTTAAAGATCGTTCTACTTAGTTTATCTTTATAAACAATTATCTCTTTTCCATCCGGATCGGTAGTTTTGGTAATGTATAAGGAACTAGGTTCATAAACACCCGTTCCGAGATAAGTTCCACCTCGCTCAATAATACCATCATCCCGCAAAGTTTCAGGAAGTTCTGCAAGAGGTGTCCACCGCCATTTTCTGATATAGGTTTCACTTGTTCCAGAATTTGTATAATATTCAATTTTTGTTGTGTGCAGGGAATCTCTGGAAAAGTTGTCACCGGGAACGGTTTTTTCTATCACTCTCATCAAAGGACTATTTTCTAAAACCGATTCACTATAGGGATGAGAATCTGTGAAATTATCTGTATAATAATCTGCTTGCTGTTCCAATATTTCCGAAATATCTTTATAGGCAATACTTAAATTTTCACTTGGATATGATAAATATTGTTCTGTCACCAACCTATTTTCATCATAGATTACCGGTGAAATCATATTCTTGCCGGAAGCTGTTTGGTTGATAACAATTGAATAAATAGGATCACCGTTTCCATAAGCATAGGTTACATTAGCTTTCGGGTGATTAATTATAGAGAGATTATCAAATATAACAGTTCCATCTCCTGAACTTACATAATAGCTCAGATTATCAATAATCAAGCCGGTGATTTCCTCATCAAAGACAAGATAGCCATTCACCCAAAGATAAATATGATCACGCTGCTTCAGTAAAAGCCAGTCATTATTCTCATATTCTGCAACTATCGGTTTTGTATCTATTAAAATGTCAGCAACATATAGTTCAAATTGATTTTGATCTTCATTTAATTTTACTAAAATATTTCCGGTTTTTAAACCATAACTTCTAATAGAACCCGAATTTGAAATATTCGTGCGTATTGCCACTTCCGAGAGTAAATTAAATCCGGTCAATTCAGCAAAGCTTTCGCTACTAGAACTATTTCCCAATAAATTACCATTATTTACTTCCCAACTTGGGTCACAATTCCATTGATCTAGAGTATTATCCGAAAAAGTGGTAAAATATCCATTATAAGCAGTACTTACGCTAATTATAGTGTTAGGATTATTCTCATTATAATCTCCATCGTTATATAAACTTGGAATTAACCCCATATTTAATGTTAAAGTTTCATTATCAGATGAATGAGTAACCATAACTTCGTCATCGTCGTTATATTCTGAAAAGACAGACATGCCAATAAAATCCGTAACCGATAAAGGATATAAATATAAAGGATGATAAGCAGTAGTAGTGATAGTAGAATTTACAGGAACAATGGAGATTTCATCAATATAATTGTAAATTTCAGTTGCGGTTTCACCATCAATTCTACAAGTGATTTGAATAACTTCATTGTTTGTTAAATAGAATGTTCCTTCCTGTTTTTCCCACTCATTTGTAGTTGTGGTGGTTGATCCTTCATAAATAGTAGAACCTACTCCACTAATTTTTAGAATAGTTTCCAGATATTGTGGTGCAGTTCCTTTTTTTAGCCAATAAGTCACTTTATATTCGGTTTCACCATTTAAGGAAGCTTCTCCAATAACAGAAAAAAATCCTTTTTGGACTTTTTTTGCTTGAACTCCGGTACGGCAGGAGATGTTATCAACTACATCTGCAGAAACGTTTACATATTCAAAAGATGTGTAGAAAATTTGATCATTTTTGGCATCTGAAAAAGTTGCCAGAGGTAAGTTATAATCTTCTTCATAGATTACCGTATTGAATACTCCGGTATTATTGCAGGTTTCCAACACATTTCCCTTATCATCTCTTTTGCGGATATTTTTGGTTCGCGTCCAATCTGCGATAAAGCCCAAATTCGGATTACCTAAATGATCGTCATCAATACTCCAATCAATAAAATCTCCGGAAACATTTTCTGTTTTTGCCAGCGAATAGGTATCATTTTCCGCCCACTTTTTGCTGCTATCAGTACTCCAGTTTTTCCAAGTAGTTACCAATGCACTTTTGAGACTATCATTTTGTGCACTATTGATTTGTACCGCCATATTTAAAAGATTTTCCGGTAGATTAATTTCATCATAAGCATCATAAATATATTTGTAATCAACTGTCAATGTCTCACCATTAGCATATCTTTTTTCATCTCTGCTTATAAATCCCTTATCATTATAATAGGAATATATCTCTTCTGTGATTCCGCTTAAAGCAGAAATGCTTTTGGTAACTTGTGGAAATAGACAAAAATCTGTGGAAAGTTCAATAGATGTAGGTAATGCAGCATTAATAGTTGCAGATAATTCTGAATTTAAGATAATTGAAGATATGGATTGGAAATTTTTATTTTCGCTAACACATTCGTCTGTAATATTGAAGTTTTTTTGGTGATACAAGAATCCCTGATAAAGATCGGGATATTCTAAATAATCACTATAAGTAGAGTCAGTTAAAACTGCAATCCCATCAAGAGAAGTAGATCCATTTACAAAATGAAATTGGGAATAACCATATCCACCGTTATAATTTTGAACAGTCACCAAATTATAATTAGCCGTACTTCCAGAATAATCCTGAACAGCAGTAGCCGTATCATATTGATATGTTGTGGTAATATCTTCATGAGAAACCATTGTCAGAGAATCTACCACATAATCCGTATAAAGAGAATCCAGAACCCTATCACTCCTATATTGGAGTTCGTCATCACATTCATCCCCCAACATAATTATGTTGTATAGGGAAGTATCATCAGCTTTTTCTCTATTTCTAAAAACTGCCATATTTTGATATACTTTATGGATATATACCGTATCATTTTCAGCAATTTCTTCTGGAGTAAGTTTTATTAAATCTCTTACTCCTCCGTTTTTTAGGGGACTGTAATACAAATCATCAGAAGATAAGTATTCCTTAAAAATTATAAAATTATCACCGGAAAATGCCTCAGTAAAATTGAAAAACAATGAATCGCTTTCTTCATCCCCAAAACAATAATAATTATTTCCCTTTTGATAACTAATTCCAATGCCAACACCACCACCATTATAAAATCCTGAACCAAGTACAGCATTATTTACAGTATTATACATATCTTCATTACTAGAATTCATTGAATAACAGTACGCTCCATTATCAACAATTATTGAGCCATCACGATAAATTTGATAATAATATTGTGCTTGGATATTACCTTCATCAAAGTGGGGATTACTGAAGTGCCGAGATCTAACCACTACAACATCATCCCCTATTCCCATTACTTTTTTTACAGAGTCAGACCCGTTCCCTAAATCTATTGTTTCAGCATCACCATCATTATAATACAATTTAATAATATTTGTGGTATAATCATATGACTCAGATGGATATGTATTGAAAATATGACAAGCAATAAAATTCTCGGTATAATAATACCGACATTGCACATTATCCCCAAAAAGAGATATACCATCTAAATGATCAACCGATAATTCTGCAATTTCAGTTAGATGAACTTTTCCATTTTCTTCACCTATACTATATACATACTGGGTTGGTTTATAATGGCTTTCACCACCTTCTTTATCTGAGTAATTTATAAAAACAAGTTCACTATTGCAAGACACATAAATATTATTAAAATTTGAGCTTTCAGTGTAATCAGCCCAAATTATCTTATCTACATTAAAGTATTTTCCATATTCATTAGAATAATCTTCATAACCATTTTCAATGGTATTAAAAAATTGATTATAAGGATTTTTGTAATATACTTCAATTATCGGCGGATCATTCTCGGGGAATCTTGTTATAATAAAGCAGTTTTCAAAATTAGATTCCACGTTAAAAGTAATATCATTAGGAGGTGACACAGTATTATCATTATGCAATTCATACTCAATCCATTCTTTTTGTAATGAATCCCATTGATAAAGATAAGATATATCATAAGCTTTATCATACAAAATGTAATAATCTTGCCCTAAACTTATCCCGGGACTACGGAAATTTTTTGTAATTAGTGTTTTACTCCAGCTATTTTTTACATTAAAATCATCTCGATGAAAAACAGCTATATCCTGGTAATTATAATATTGAGCACTTGTAAAGAAACCTTCATAAATAACAAAATAATCATCAAGCGTAAAAACTTCTAAATCAGGTTTTAATAAGTAAGTGTATTCATTGTGCCCTAAAGTAATATATCGATCTATATCATAAGAAAATGAATAGTGATTATCAAATCCATTTTCATAAATATCTATTAAGTCCTCATTAGTAGGACCTGGTAATTCTTCTCCCATAAGATATTCATCATGTACAATAAATTGTGCACTATCTGTCCACTTTTTCATCTTGAATGGCATATCATAAATATCTTCTTCTACTTCCCATTTCCCGTTCCAAGTATAGAGATCGAATTTCATAGTAAGCTGATTACTTGCTGCATCGAAATACTGTTTACCTACAACAATGTAGTTTTTCCCATACCAAGTATAGGAAGCATCATACAAAGAATCTATTTCAATAGAGATCATTCTTTTTATATTATCAATTTCAATAGCACTATAATTATATACAACCTTCTCTCCAATTTCGGAGGATACGTTTTTTATAGCCCCAAAATGTAAATCGGTCTGTTCTAAATAGTAGTCAAATATTAAAAATTTTCTCAACTTACTGTTTCTGTTGGTATAATTAATTGTTTTGAGATACCGCTTTGTTAGGCTTGTATCATCGTAAGTTAAATCTCCTGAAGAACCTGTTAGTGGAAGAAAATCATCATCATTTTGTGTTTTACAATCATTGTCATAAAGAAATTCTAATTGGTATAGTAAATTATCATTTTTTTCTTTTACTGTTATGTATTTCAAGTATTTTGTTGAAAAATATTCCTGATATTTATCTGGTTCAGTTTCCTCTTGGTGAGGATCGGAATATTCCACAGAATCTTTATCTACATAAGAAAAGTTTACAGTTCTGCCATAAACATCTGTAATTTTATTAATTCTACTATCTTTTGTATAATTAACAAAATTTTGATGACAAACTACAGAATCCATAGTCGTTTCATATTCATAAACAATCTCATCTTCAGCAAAGTGCACAATTTTGGATAAATTCCAGACAGAGACCATTTGACGGCTTTCATATATATGGCTCAAGACACTAAATCCTACTGTATTATGGATATTATAATCAGATGCACTTGAGACACCCGGATCACCAAATATTTTTTTTACGCCATTCTCATAAAATAGTTCCCATTTTTCCTGATCAGGATAGTATTTAGCATATTGGTTTTGGTTACTTGAAACCTGATATAATTCATAGGAATCATCTTCACTTATGATCCTTATTAATCTTTTTATTCCACCACCTGATATAAAACTATATTCATCATCATATTTTGTGAAAGAATTTTTATTATTAACCAGAATCTGTTCTATACAATCTATACTCCAGCCCAATCCGAGGATATCGGTTGGTGCATCTTGATTCCAAGTATTAACTTCATTTTGAATATTGCTATCATAAATTGCGTTGATGCTTATATCAAGACCATTTCTTCCCCCAAGATCAATTAGATTAATAGGGAGTTTTACATCACCGGTCATCAAATCTATTGAGCTGGAAGTTAATTGCTCAACATTTGAATTAAATGCGAACATAACCAAAGGTAAGATTGTATACAACAATCCAATTAAATATTTTTTGCAGTACATTAGATCTCCTGTTTTTTATTAAACTCTAACATTTTCCACTTCATTTTCAATTTTTCAAACTCTCTCCCCAATGAAATAGAAAAAAAATTCACGGGGTAAACTCGTTCCCTCATTCCCAATCCTTCCCCATTGTAGTGGGAAGGGAATAGTCCTCGCCTGCACCGAAATCAGATAAGAAATAATATAACTATCTAAAAAGTCCGAATTTAGGTGCAGGGGAGTTAGAGGGGTTATTTTTTCCTATTTTTCTCATATTCTTTCTCTTGAAATTAAGAGGAGGACAGTAGGATGAGTTCTTAATTAAGTCAAAGCTAAAGAACAAACATAATTAAATTTTTACAAAGTTTTTCTTCGTAACGCTACCTATCATTAAATTATTCTAAAATAGAAAATAATGTGTGTTACCCCATCCCCCAGCCCTTCCCCTTCGTAATGGGAAGGGAGTTAGAGAGGTTATCTTCTCTTGCTTTTTTTGTTGAATAATTGAAGTATCTTATTCAATGTCCAAAAACTTGGAATAATTATCTTTTTTTGATTTTGGAAATTTCTTCTTTTAATTCTATATTTTCGTTTTTTATTTCAATTACATAAAGGGTTAGTTCTTCAATTTTTCTTAATAATTTTGCTTGCATCTCTGCTGGGAATATCCGGTAGATGTTTATTATCATTGATGAATTTTTCTACTTCGGAAATTTCTTTTAATTTATAGTCGTTTTCAAAAACATAATCAGGCCAAATTTCATTACCAGCTTCTAACACCATAATTTCTTGCGATAATATTTTTCCTTTTACGGCAAACTCATAATTTGCTGGTATAGTGTCCTCAAATGTATAATTTACACCAATTCTCCCTACTTTAAGAGCTTCTGCATACATATGTCCAAGAACTCCCATATCTCCAAAAATCCCAAATTGCCATGAAGGTGACTCAGGAGGTAGATTAGCAATATCCATATTAATTCCAAGTTTCTCTATTTGAGCTGCTCCGTGAACTTGAAAAATATGACAAGCAGACAATATACCACCAATCCCTAATCTTTGTAGCTGAGCTGCTCCATGAACTTGTAAAGCAAAATCATTATGTTGAGTATGTGAAGTAAATATTGAAAGACCGGTTTCATTAAAATCTATACTACTGGTAGGTGTTAAGCTAAACTTAAATTTTAAAGCATCATTTTCTCTATAAAAACCAAGACTTTTTTTGGGATTAATTCCCCATAAAAATTCCAATTTATAAGGAGTTAAAAGCACGTCTGCTGGCTCTTCATCTTGTACTGGTAAGGCTGATATCTTTATCTCATCTTTTACTTCTAATGATGCTTCCGATAATTAAGTACTTAAATCAGCTGGTTCAATTATGTTAATTGAACCATTCATTAAAATATTTGGATCAATCTACAAGAATGATCCAGCTGGACAGTTGAAATAGATGTTTGATTTTCTCTAATCTGCAAAATCAATTAATCCGTGTAAATCTGCGGTACAGACAATCAATCAATTTTTTCTTTCAAGAAATCTATAAATTTGATTGTGGTTGGATTTACATTCATTAAAATCGCGAGATAATAACTTATTATATCACCGAGATAGATCAAAGAAAATATTTTTTCCACAAGGGTTTCACCCTCTGCAAAAAATTCCAAGTATTCAATTCCCTGATTATCCATCAATTCTTTAAAAGCATTAATCCTTTTTTGATACTTCTCTTTCTGCGAAAATTTTGATAAAAATATCGGAATAAAATTCTGTTTAAAATATTCTGATTCCCAACCTTCAATTTCATTGTGATTCATTTCAGGAAAAACGTGAAAAAATGCCGGATATTTAGCATTTTCATTGATCTGACATTTCCAGCGATATGCCAATGCTGCAAAATCAGGATCTGTTCCATAAATTAGAGGTATTTTATTTTTGATCTTTTCGGATGCAGTTTTTGCAATATTGTGGGAAAATTCTTTATTATTTGAAATTGCATTTGCTTTTTGTACAAGTGAAGCTACCAGTTTTTTTACAACTTCTGTTTGCTTTGGAATTATCTGAAATTCTTCTAAAATTCTGATTACAGAAAAAAACAGAAATCCGATTGCACTTCGCGGTGGCATCCCAGGTTCTAAGTTCACTTGAAAATACTTTTTATCTAATATTTCTCCCATTTTTCCACCGGAAGTTACTGCAGAAATGTACGGAGTAACTTTCAAGGTTTGTTCTAAACAACTCAAAGTCTCTGCAGTATTTCCAGAATAACTACAACAAATGACAAGAGTATTCTTTGTAATATAATTTGGAGTGTAATCTTTGATAACATGTATTGGAATTGTTTTTCCAAAAGCACTTGCTGCAATGTCACCGGAAATTGCCGAACCACCCATCCCACAAATTACCACATTTTTTATATTGTTTAAATCTAAGTTATTGAATTCCATAGGCTTAAAAATATCTGAATTCCCATAAGTTTCTATAATATGTTCAGGAAGATGAATTATTTTGTGATACATATCCTCCGGATCAAGTTTTTCCTGTAAAGTAATGTTGTCTAATAAATGCATTTTATGCTCCTAACCTTTTTCCCTTCGAAAAGAAAAAGGAGTTAGATGGTTTTATTTTTTTTATCTCGTTCCAATCAGTCTTCCCACGCAGAGCATAGGAACAAGTACAATGTTTGTTTTAGCTATTTACATCGAAACAAAGATAAAAACCAATTTATTTGTTTTAAAACAATTAGAAATTTCTTAATTTGACGCTAATACCTTCACAAGGGGAAAGGGAGTTAGACGTGTTTTAATTTTTTTTTAATCTGTTCTATAGTATCCATCTTCAAAATCTGATAAGCTAATGACTTTGATTTTTTATAAGAAAGATCCAATATTATCTGTTTTAGCTCAAGTAATTTCCCAGGGCTTACGCTGAGTTCATCAATTCCCAAGCCTATTAATAATGGAATTAATTCATTCGTTGAAGCCATTTCTCCGCAAACAGCAACCAATATGCCATTATCGTGAGCATTTTTGATCGTCGTTTTTATTAATTGAATAACTGCTGGATGAATAGAACAATAGTATTTATCTACCATTTCATTATCTCTATCCACCGCTAAAGTATATTGTGTTAAATCATTTGTACCGATGCTTAAAAAATCACATTCCTTTGAAATAATATCAGAAGTTAGAGCAGCAGAGGGAATTTCGATCATAGCTCCAATTTTAATATATTCACAGTGTTCTTTATTTTCTGTTACTAATTCTTCTCTGCACTGCTTTATAATTGCTTTTGCCTTCCGAATCTCTTTTACACAGCTTATCATAGGAAACATTATTTTGATATTTCCACCAATATTAGCCCGTAAAATTGCCCGAATTTGTATTTTGAAAAGAGCTTTATGGGCAAAACTCAATCGAATACCTCGAAGTCCGAGATTCGGATTGATCTCCATGATAGGATTTAATATATTTGATAATTTATCACCTCCAGCATCAATCGTTCTGATTATTACAGGCTCTGGATACATACTTTCAGCAATTTTTTTATAAATCTTAAACTGCTCTTCTTCTTCGGGTAAAGTATCTCTATCAATAAATAAAAATTCAGTCCTAAATAATCCAATACCTTCACTTTTGCTTTTCTTTACCTGATCAATCTCTTCAGGAATTTCAATATTGCTCATCAACTTGATAATATGCTTATCTAAGGTCTGAGTTTTCAAATCTACTATTTTTGTTAATTCATTTTGATAATGTATCTGCTCTTGTAATAATTGTTTGTATCTATCTAAAGTTTGCTCATCCGGGGTAATAATAAATAAACCCTCGTTTCCATCTAAAATTACGATTTCATCATTTTTTATTGAATTTAACAGATTTGGAAAATTTGTAAGCATCGGTATATTCATAGATCGAGCAATTATCGCACTATGGGAATGCTTACTCCCTGATTCCACGCAAAAACCTTTTACATTCATTGTAAAAAATCGTGTAACTTCTGAAGGATTTATAGTTTCTGAGAAAACAATATCAATATCATCTATTTTATCATCATTTTTTTTCTGATTTAAAATATGTCCGAGCAATCTTTCAGCTACATCTCGATAATCACTCGATCTGGATGAAAAAAGGCTATTATTCATTCGATTAAATATTCCAATAACTTGGGTAAAATGTTCTTCAATAGCTTTTTCCAAACTTAATAAATCAGATTGTATTAAATTTTTGATATTATTTGAGAAATCAGGATCTTTTAAGATCATTTTATGTGTATCTAAAATATCTATACTTTCTTTAGTGTGCTCTTTTTTCTTAATTAAATCATCAATATCATCAATCACTTCTTCAATATGTTTTTCAAATTTGATTAATTCTGTCTCAATCTCTTTTTTATTAATTCTTTTACGTGAAATATTATATTTATGTCTCTTAATAATTTTTACTTTTCCAATGGCAATCCCTTTTGAAATACTGTTTCCTCGAAATATTTGCATTATTCCTCACCAAATTTACTTTGAAAAAGTTCTAAAATTTCCAAAAGTAATGATTCTTCATCTACTCCATCTACAATTAATTCTAATTCTGAACCCATTTCAGCTGCTAAAGTCATTACTCCCATAATACTTTTGCCATTAACAGTTATGTCATCTTTTCTTAACTTAAAATCCGACCTGAATCTTGTTGATGTTTTTACAAGCATCGTACAGGGGCGAGCATGCAATCCTAAAGAATTTATAATTTTTACTGTCCTTTTTATCATATTGATTTACTCCGGTTTGTTTTAATATAATGAAATTATAATCATTTAAATCTATCTAAGGGATGACTTGTATCTTTTTCTCTTCCTAACTTTCTTATGTTTCCTACTCTTTGTTTTAAGAATAAGAACAGTAGGAGGAGTTTGTTGATTAAATAAATAAAACGAATAAAATAGTTTTAACGAATAAAATAATCAAAATTCATTATGCACTATTAATTATTCACTGTTCACTATTTTCTCAATTCTTTATTAATTCTAGAATTTCTGATGATTTCATCACTCAATTTTTGAGTATAAACACTTCCGGCATCATATCCATAAAGTTTTAAAATATGATTCATAGCAATAGTTTCAAAAATCATTGAGACATTTTTTCCCGGTGCTACAGGAAGGTAAATTACTTGAATTTTCTTTTCCAGAATCATATTAAATGAGCCTTCGTTTCCTACTTGCCCATGATGTGTATTTTCTTTCCAAGGGATTAATTCAACTTGAATATCAATCTGTTTTTTAGCTCTCACAGCTTGAATCCCAAACATTCTTTCCACATCAATAACACCTACTCCACGAATTTCCATGAAATATCCGATCTCTTTTTCTCGCCTTCCAATTAATACATCATTTAACAGATCAATCCTTACTAAATCATCAGTAACAAGGCGATGTCCACGTTCTACCAAATCAAGAGCTAATTCACTTTTTCCAATGCCACTGCTACCTGTGATTAGAATTCCTACTCCATAAACTGAAACTAAAGTGGAATGAAAAGCTATCGTTGGGGCATATAAGCTATCCAAATATTTCCTTAAAGCATAAGAAAGATTTTCTGTAGAAAGTCGCGAACTTAAAATGGCGATATTATACTCATTAGCCTGATCTATAACAAGAGCAGGAATAGAAAGTCCTTTTGCAACAATGAAACAGGGAATGTCGTAAACAAACAGTTCTTTTACTCGGTCAAATAGTACTTCAGCTTCGAGGGATTGTAAATAACTAATCTCCGTTTCCCCTAAAATTTGAATTCGATTGTGTGAAAATCGTTCAAAATATCCTGCTAATGCTAAACCGGGACGATTTAAAAAATGGGAAATATTTTTATCTTTTAATGTTGATGAATTTGTGAGCATCGAAAATGAAAAATCATCCTTCTTTTTATGAAAAAATTCTTCTAAATTGATCTGTTTCATTTGAAATACCTTCTTTTGCAACTATAAAACAAAAATAGACCGATCGCCTAAGGCAACCGGTCTTAATAATATATCTATGGTTCTATTAATTTAAAATGTTCATCATCTTTTTTAACTAAAACATTTACTCGATCAGTTTCAGCATTTTTAAATACAAAATAGGGATCTTTTATAGTTTCAAAACTATCAATAGCATCATGTACAGTCATCACTTCCGCTGGAATTCGTTTTATTTTAAGAGTTTGCTTTTTTTCTGATCTTTCAACAAGATTTGCATATACAAAACTAGTTTCTTTCAGACTCTTTCTTTGATGTTTTGACCATTTACCTTTAAGTTTTTTTACTTGCTGTTCCATCTTATCAATGGCATCATCAATGGCAAGGTACATATTTTTTTCTGCTGCTTCGCTGATCAAAAGATTTTTGGGAATATGTAGATTCATCTCTACATGATTTTGTTTATTTTCCAAAGATAAAACAAAACTCACGTGAATAATGTGATCAAAATACTTCTCCAATTTTTCACAAGCTTCTTTGATATGATCTCGAATTGCATTGGTTAGTCCAAAATGACGGGCAGTAATTGTAATTTGCATAATTTAACTCCTTTTAATAATTTCCCTTGCTTTCTCGGCATGATACGAACTACGAACTAAAGGAGCGGATTCAACTATTTGAAATCCTTTTTTCAAACCTTCAGTTTTATAATAAGAAAAAACATCAGGATGTACATATTCAAAAACAGGATAATGATTAAGCGTTGGCTGCATATATTGTCCTATAGTGAGAATATCAACACCTGTTACTAATAAATCATCCATCAAAGAAAGCACTTCTGACTTTTTTTCACCTAAACCGACCATAATCCCACTTTTTGTCACAATTTTGCTGTTAAACATTTTTGCTTTTTTCAAGATTTCTAATGATCTTTCATAATTAGCCATTGGACGCACTTCGGGATAAAGTCTTTGAATTGTTTCGACATTATGATTCAAGACATCAGGTTCTGCTTTAATTATCGCTTCCTCCTGATTAAAATTACCATTAAGGTCTGATATTAATACTTCAATTGTAATATTTGGGTTACAAATATTATGAATTTCATTGATTGTTTTCACAAATTGAGATGCACCGCTATCAGGAAGATCATCTCTGGTAACTGTTGTAATCACGATATGTTTAAGGTTTAATTCTTTGGCTAATTCTGCAATAAGTCTTGGTTCGTCGGGGTTGGGATGAGAAATATTTTCTGTTTGTTTGCTAACTGCACAGAATGCACAATTTCGAGTACAGATTTTACCCAATATCATAAATGTCGCTGTTCCACGTTCAAAACATTCACCGAGATTCGGACACTTTGCACTTTCACAAACAGAATGCAGATTGTATTCACGAAGTTTTTTGGTTACTTGTCTGGTATTTTTTGAACCAAGTTTTTGTGATTTAAGCCAAGCGGGTTTTCTTATATATTCCATTTATAACTTATGAATTGCTAATTTTTCCAAATCCTCAATCGCTTCCATAACAGTTTCTGATAAAGTTGGATGCGCAAAGACTATTTGGCTTACATCTTCAATTGTAGATTCTGTTTGTAATAGAACGACACATTGAGCGATCAGTTCGGTAGCGTGAGGTCCGATTATATGTACACCAACCAATTTTTTTGTTTCTTTATCGGCAATTACTTTTACAAAACCAAAAGTATGACCACTTCCTAATGCTTTTCCATTTGCGGAGAAAGGAAACTTTCCCACGAGAATTTCACTATATTTTTCTTTCGCTTTTTCTTCGGTTAATCCGACTGAGCCAATTTCTACGTTTGTGAATGTACACTTAGGAATATTGTCATAACTCAACTTGAAAGTTTCAGTATTATGATTATTAATAATGTCTGCCACTATCAAACCTTGTTTACTTGCCGTGTGAGCTAACATTAATTTTCCAGTGACATCACCAATTGCAAAAACGTTGGGTAGGTTTGTTCTAAATGAATCATCAATATTAATGAAATCGTTATTCTTTGCTAATTCCGTATCAAAAGTAAGATTACAAACTGGTTTTCTTCCCACACTTAGTAAAATTTTCTCTGTTTCTATCTCTTTGCCATTGGAAAGTTTTACTATTAAATTCTCTCCTTGTTTTTCATAACTTTCCATTCCGGTTTTCAAATGAATTTTTATCTTAGCTTTTTTCAGAGACATTGCTAATCTTTTTGATATTTCCAGATCTTCATTGAAGACAAGGTTCGGTAGGAACTCCACAATATCAACTTTCACTCCAAATTGACTGAAAATTGAAGCGAATTCACAACCTACCACACCTCCACCAACAACCACCAATGACTTCGGTAGTTCAGTAATCTCCAGAATATCTTTGGAAGACAACACATCTTTTCCATCAATTTTTATGCTTGGTAATTCTTTTGGTGCAGATCCTGTAGCAATTATCACATAATCAAATTCAAATTCATCTTCGTCTAAAGAGATATAATATTTTCCATCAATAGATTTTATTTTGTTAACTTCTTTTAGAATCAAGGGAATCTTACGCTTGTTGAACATAAATTCAATTCCGGAAACAAGTTTTTCTACTACATGATTCTTTCTTTCCCAAACTTTTTTGTAATCCAAGTTTACATCACCAACTGAAATACCAAATTCATCTGAATTCTTGATCTCACTAAATAGTTCTGCGACTTTTACCAAAGATTTTGTGGGAATACATCCTCTGTTCAGGCAAACTCCACCGAGTCTTTCTTTCTCAAAAACTACTGTTTCAATTCCATATTGTTGTAAACGAATTGCCGTGACATATCCGCCGGGACCTCCACCAATTATCGCTACTTTATATCTTCTCAATCTTTTCTCCTGAGGTGACTATTCAATATTCCTAATGCTTTACGATATTTCGCAACAACCCGTCGAGAAACTTTTATTCCTTCTTTTTGAAGCATATCTGCAATATCCTGATCGCTCAATGGTTTCACAATATCTTCCGCTTCAATATAGCGTTTTACCTTAACTTCTACGCTTTGTCTGGAAACTGCATCGTAGTTTAAATCCTTTCCGGCTTTGCTGGTGAAAAAATCTTTTAAACACATAATCCCAAATGGAGTATCTGCATATTTGGTGCGAACAACTCTTGAAATGGTAGATTCATTCACTTGTAATTCACCGGCTATCACCGAATAAGTTAATGGTTTTAAAGCTCCCCCGTCTTCATAGAAAAAATCATATTGATATTTAATAATAGCTCTTACTACACGCTTTAAAGTTTTATTTCTCAAATAAATTGATTTTATTAGAAATTTTGCTGAATTTATCTTGCCCCGTACATATTCTACTGCTTTTTTATCGGATTTAACGTCTTTAAGAATACTTTTATACCGTCTGCTCATCTGAATTTTAGGAAAATAATAATCATTGATAATTATCTCATAATGTTCTCCTATTTTTTTGATAATTACATCAGGCATAATATAATCTTGTTGACTATGGAGCAATCGCAATCCTGGCTTAGGATCTAATAGAGAAACTTGATCTTTCCAGGCTATAATCGTATTAAAAGTTACATTATAGTTAGCAGCAATTTTTTTGTATCTCTTGTGAATCAAATTATCAAAATCATCTCTTATCAAATTAATTAACAGATCGTTTTTCTTATCGTTATCCAATTGAGCAATCAAACATTCTTCGATATTTAGAGCAGTAATTCCTATCGGATCGAAATGCAAAATTGTGTTATGAATTTCATCACTTCGCTCTTCTGTAATACCGTAATCTTTTGCAAAAGAATGGATATCAAAACCATCAGGTAAATATCCATGATCATTTGCTGAATCTATCAAATCATACGAGAAATCATATTCATTATCCAATAGATTCAATTCATCAAGTTGATCATAAAAATCTACCATTTTATCTTCGTTAGTTTTTACGAATTGATCAAAGTTTGCTTTTTCGGGAGCAACAGAAGATTTGTAGGAATAGTCATCAAATTGTTCGTTCCAGTTATCCAGAATTTCACTTAGCTCTTCTGTTTCTTCCATCGTACGGTCAATATCCTCTTTTACTTCCGAATCTACCTCAGTTTCGATCTTATCTTTTTCATCTTTATTTTGTTTTTCCTGTTCAAGTTCTTTTTCCTTTTCTTCCTCTTCTTCGCGAGCTTCCTGCAACTCCATCATAGGATTGGTTTCCAATTCATGTTTGAGAAATATTTCCAATTCTAACATAGGCATAGTGAGCATTTCAAGTGATTGTAGCATTTTGGGTTTAAGCATTAAGTTCTGAGTTTGTTTTTGAAAAAGAGATTGATTCATTTTCATAATATATCTCCAAATTGATTTGTAAAGCGTTCACCAAGATATACTTCTCTGGCTTTTTCATTGTTAACAAGTTCTCTCGAAGTCCCAGAAAACAATATTGATCCATTATAAATTATATATGCTCTATCGGTGATTTTTAAAGTTTCTAAGACATTGTGATCGGTAATCAGAACTCCAATATTTTTTTCTTTTAAGGTCATAATAATATCCTGAATGTCTGCAACAGCGAGTGGATCTACCCCGGCAAAAGGTTCATCCATTAATAAAAAAGAGGGAGATGTAACCAACGATCTGGTTATCTCCAATTTCCGCCGTTCTCCACCCGAAAGAGTATAGGCTTTTTGCTTGGCTAACTTGGTTAGATTTAGTTCCCCAAGATGTTCTTCCAATCTGTTTTTCCGCTCGGTGCGGGAGATACCTATCGTCTCTAAAATTGCCATTATATTCTGTTCAACAGTAAGTTTATGAAATATGGAAGGCTCTTGAGCGAGATACCCTAACCCCAGTTGAGCTCTTTTGTACATTGGCTTCTTGGTAATATTAATGTCATCCAGAAATACTTTACCCGAATTGGCATTGATTCGACCTAAAATCATATAGAATGTAGTGGATTTTCCCGCTCCGTTTGGTCCTAATATCCCCACAACCTCATCTTGTCTGATTCTGATACTGACATCGCTAACAACTCGACGCTTCCCATATATTTTAACTAATTTATCTGTAATTATTCGTCTTTTCATATAAGTTGATTTTTGTTATTTAATTGAAAGTTGTCAAGGATTGTTTTAATTATTTTTTTGTTAAATTCTGATTTTTGGAATGTGAAATGCTTTTAATTCTTTGTCATAAATAAATTTTATAATAAATATTTGTCAATCTATTTTCGATTTCCATTTTTATCCAAATTTTTCTGTAAAATCTTGCTTTTATAGATGTTCGCAGATGAATTGATACTCTTTAATCATAATTATCTTGAATCCAATTTTAAAT
>JAIORE010000416.1 GCA_021108315.1 Candidatus Cloacimonadota bacterium | reverse complement strand
AACTGAAAAATATGTCTTGAAAAATTGTATTAATCAACAGAGTCATATATCAAAAAGAATTTAGCAACTAACAAAACAAACAAAACAAACAAAACGAACTAAAAAAATTAACCACAGAGCCCACCGAGAGCACAGAGAGATTCTCCTCTTGAGAGGAGTACGGCTTCAGCCGGGAGGTGTGTTCTTTAAATATTAAATATTAAATTATTTTCCATTCTTTGCGTCTCTGCGTCTTTGCGAGAAAATTTTCTTCAAACAACTTGTTTGGAGATTTAATTATGCAAGTGTCTATGTCTTTAATTTCTTCTTTTCAGCTGCCGGAAAAAGTATGTTATTTAATATTAAACGATAACCCGGACTATTCTTATGAAGGTCAAGAACGGTTTCAGGATCTCCCACCAAATGTTTATAATCTTCGGGATCATGACCACCATAAAAAGTAAAAGTTCCTTTTCCAATATTTCCATGAAGATATTTTACTTCTTCTGCTCCAGGTACTTCTGCCAAAATTATTACACTTTTTTTCACAAATTTTTTTTTAAATGCTGTTGTTTGACCAAGAAATCCATTAATTATTCCAGTATGACATTGAGTAAGCATAGTGGGAACCGGATCATATTTTGCAGAAAAATCAAATAGCTGAAAAAAATCTTCTTCCGCTCCTCTAAGTTTAGCATAATTACTAGCGTCAATTTCAGAAAATTCATATTTCAGAGGATTATGGATAAGTTTGAAGTTTTCAAAAGCAAAAGTTCTGCTGAAATCAAGTTTACTATCAGAATTAGGCTCGGTTCCATCTCCATCAAAAACGGAATCACAAATATCCATATCACCCGCTGCCAAAGCAATATCATAAGTATCTGTAGCAGCACACATTGCGAAAAGAAATCCACCGTTTATGACATATTTTCGGATTTTTTCTACAACTGCATGTTTGAGTTGCCATACTTTATCAAAACCAAGACGGTTAGCAACTTCTTCATTCATTCGCACATCTTCTTTGTACCAATCTGCATTACGAAAACTGGCGTAAAATTTACCATATTGTCCTGTGAAATCCTCATGATGGAGATGCAACCAGTCATATTCATCAATCTGACCGGAAAGCACTTCTTCATCCCAGATAGTTTCATATTTGATTTCGGAATAGGTGAGAACCATCGTTACGGCATCATCCCAAGGTTCTTTGGCGGAAGGCGTATAAACTGCGATTTTAGGCTCTTTTTCCAAGACGACCATATCCATATTTTCATTATTTATTTCATTCATAATATTCACTACTTCGATTGAAGTAATATTTTCGTAGGAAGTACCTCTAATATGGCAAAGATTTTCTATGGAATGGGAATCATCAATCAAAAATGATCCTCCCCGATAATTCAGAAGCCATTTCACAATCATTTGTCGTTCCAAAGCTGCAAAAGCGATTCCATAAGCTTTCAAATGGTCTGTTTGTGATAAATCCATCGGAATCAAAATCTCAGCAAATGAGTATGATGTGATGGCAATTAAGATGAATAATAATATCAATTTTTTCATTGTTTCTAACTCTTATTTTTGTTCTTTAATTAATTCTCTAATTCCTTTTTTGGCAATACCCAACATCTCATTTAATTCTTCACCGGTAAAGGTTTTGCCTTCGGCAGTTCCTTGAATTTCTACAAATTTTCCCTGTTCTGTCATCACAACATTCAGATCTACTTCTGCATTTGAATCCTCTTCATAGCACAAATCCAGTTTATATTCCTGATTAATAATTCCTACGCTAATTGCAGCCACAAATTCCTTTATTGGATTTTCAGTGATCAAACCTTCTTTTATCATTTTTTGAAAAGCTTCATTCAAGGCAACACAAGATCCGGTAATTGAAGCTGTTCTTGTGCCACCATCTGCTTGAATCACATCACAATCTACAATTATAGTAAATCCAGCAATTTTCTTGGTATCAACAATTGCTCTTAGCGATCTTCCAATCAGGCGTTGTATCTCTGCTGTTCTTCCGCTGATTTTTCCACGAGATGCTTCTCTTTTGAATCGAGAATTCGTACTTCCGGGAAGCATTCCATATTCCGCTGTAATCCAACCTTGATTCATATCTATCAGGAACGGAGGAACTTTTTTTTCTACTGAGACTGTACAAATTACTTTTGTATTTCCGGTTTCAATTAATACTGAACCATAAGGATGGAGCAGGTAATTTTTGGTTATTTTTGTTTCTCTTTTTTTCATTTTTCCTCATAAAATAACATTTATTGACCAATATTTTAGGAAGAATATTTTTGTCTTGTATTTTATCCGTTTTTTATAAATTATGATTCAAAGAAATAAGGATTTTTTAAAAAGGAAATTATGATCAAAAGAAAAATGACAAGAGTTATCAAACTAGGAAATATTCTGATTGGTGGTGAAAACCCGATAACTATTCAATCTATGACCAATACTGATACAAGAGATACTAAAGCAACAATTGGGCAGATAAAATCTTTAGAAAAAGCTGGATGTGAAATCATTAGAATTGCAATTCCCGATATGGAAGCTGCTCATTCAATCTCTACAATCCAAAAAGAGATTAAAATTCCATTGATTGCCGATATACATTTTGATTATAAACTTGCTATAGAATCTGTGAATCAAGGGATTGACGGATTACGCTTGAATCCAGGGAATATTGGAAGTTATAGCAATGTACTCAAAGTTGTAGATGTGGTTCGAGATAAGAAAATTCCTATCCGTATCGGAGTAAATAGCGGTTCAATCTCAAAGGAGAAATTGAAAAAATACGGACATACTGCTATAGCATTGGTAGAAAGTGCTTTGGAACATGTTCAAATTTTGGAAAAAGCTAATTATCAGGAACTAAAAATCTCTGTAAAAGCATCTGATGTTCCAATGATGATTGAAGCCTATCGAATTTTAAGTGAAAAAGTAGAATATCCCTTACATCTTGGAGTTACGGAAGCAGGAACAGAATTTTCGGGTTCAATAATTTCAGCAGTAGGAATTGGAACACTTCTATCTGAAGGAATTGGAGATACGATACGCGTTTCCCTGACAGAATCACCAGAGAAGGAATTGGTAGTAGCTAAGGAAATATTAAAAGCATTGGATTTACGAAAAGGACTAAAATTAATCTCCTGTCCAACTTGTGGAAGAACCGAAATTAATTTGATAAAAATTGCCAAAGAAGTAGAAATTAGAGTGCAAGAATTTGCTGAAAAAAATATAACTATCGCAGTGATGGGATGCATTGTAAATGGACCCGGAGAAGCAAGAGAAGCTGATTATGGAATTGCCGGCGGGAAAAATGAGGGTTTGATTTTCAAAAAAGGAAAAATCATAAAAAAAGTTCCTGAAAATGAGCTGATTTCAACACTTATCAAAATGATCAAACAAGATTTAGATGATAAGAATTAGAACAATTTTTCACATTATTTTATTACTGTTCACCATATATCTAAACGCTGAATTAATTGTTGATCAAATAATTATCAATGGCAATCTGCTCATAAAAGACGAAACAATATTAAAAAAAATCTCCACAAACGTAGGATACAAATATGATCCTAAAAAAGCATTGAACGATGTTTCAAAAATAATATCTTTGTATAATAAACAAGGTTTATACTCGGTGAAAGTGTTCCCACCTGAGATTGAAATAATTGATTTAAAATCATTGAAAGTAATTTTTTTGATTAGCGAAGAACAGCAATTGAAACTCAACAAAGTTTTCTTAACCGGAAATAACTATATAAATTCGGACAAAATACTTGATCAATTTTCTCTTTCCGACAAATCTCTGATTAATATCCCGGGAATTATGGAGATTATTGCCGATTTTTATGCCGAGAATGGATTTCTTTTCGTAAAAATTTTTCAGGATAACATAAGTTACATAAATGATGAAATTGACTTGTATTTAAAAATAGATGAAGGTAAATTTTGTAATTTTGAAAACTATAGATTTCAAGGTAATAAAATCACAAAAGAGAGAAGCATTCTCAAAATTACGCAAATCAATAAAGTAAAAAAACTTAATCCTAATGTTTTGGAATATTGTTCGGAAAAACTAAGAAATAAACCCTATATAAAAAGCTGTGAATTGATTCCCCTGAATGAAAAAACTCTTCTTTTTCAAGTTGAAGAAGATAGAATGACTTTTTTTTCCGGTATTATCGGATATGATAATGATCAACCTGCTGAAAAGCGATTAAATGGATTTTTCAAAATTGAGTTTATGAATTTGCTTGGAACAGACCGAGCCCTTGCCTTGAATTGGCAAAAACTTAGTACAGATCGAGAAATCATTGAATTTTCCTACCATGAATCAGGTCCATATCAATATCCCATTAATGGAGATTTTTCTTTACGGAGAGAGACAGCAGATTCCACTTATATCAAGACTTTATTCGAAACTGAGATATATCTGTATAACATCAAGAATCGTTACGGAATCTACTATGCTTTTGATGATATTTTTCCGGGTAAAGCTCACAATATTGAAAAAATGAATTTCCAAAAAATGGGTGGTTTCTGGCATTTCCACAATCTTGATTATAATCCAAATCCTCGAAAAGGTTATGAATTTTATTCGAAGTATTACACCGTTATTAACAAAATTTTGTCCAAAAAAATCACCAAGCAAGCAGTAGAATTATCTTTTTTTACAATCAGGAATTTATCAGGAAAAATGTATTTTTCATTTGAAACAAATATCAAAATTATTGAGAATAAAAATTTGAATGATATAGAACTTTTCAAGTTAGGGGGAAACAACAACTTACGTGGTTTTTTTGAGGATCAATTTATTGGTTATCGAACAAATTGGTCGAACTTTGAATTACGGTTCTTATTATCTCGCAAATCTCGTATTTTTCTCTTTACAGATCATGGATTTGTGAAAAATGAGTTTTATCAATATGGGAAATTATTTGGATTTGGATTTGGTTTAAGATTAGAAACCAAGTTGGGACTTTTAGGAATTGATTACGGTTTATCTTATCATGAAAAATTTAAAAGAATTATGAACGGAGTTGTTCATTTTGGAATAGAAGCAAAACTATGAAGAAAATATCCAATATCCAACATGGAATATCCAATAATAAAGGGAAAAAAAGAGGGAAAATATGGAAACAAATAATACAAGAGTTGGAGTATATGTAGATGTATCGAATATCGCACAAAACGGTGGTTTCGGGATGCATTATGAAGTTCTGCGAGAATTTGCCTGTCGAAATAATGGGATCGCAGTGAGATTGAATGCTTATGTTGCTTTTGATGAAGAGATGGCGAAAAATAATCCTGAATATCATAATAAATCAGAGAGTTTTCACTCAATCCTGCGGGATTTTGGATATAAAGTAATCGTCAAAAAAGTGAAGTGGTTCATAGATGAGCATGGAACAAGATACGGCAAATCAAATGCTGATTTGGAAATGGCTGTTGATGCTTTGTTACAATCTGAAAGGCTTGATTATGTGTTACTTGTAACTGGTGATGGTGATTTTTTGCAGGTTGTACGTGCCTTGCAGAATAAAGGATGTCGAGTAGAAGCCCTTGCCTTTTCACATGTATCGAATGAATTGAGAAATGAGGTTGATTTGTTTACTTCGGGATTTCTCGTACCGGAACTTCTTCCTTTTGATAATGCAAATGAAAGTTGGAAAAAAATTGTACGTGGTATATGCTATTCTTTTAATCATGATAAAAGATTTGGGTTTATGAGATTCTTAGAAAATATTTCCGGTGGATTATGGAAAACAGATTCAAGGAAAGAAGATTCTCCTTATGGAACTGCTTTTATTCATAGTACCAGAATTCCGGATAACGTGGATATGTCATCTTTACCAAGTCGTGAACAAATATTTGAATTTGAACTAAGAACCGGCAAAGAAGGCTGGGTTGCCGAAAATGTGAAAACGGTTTATCATTATTAATGAAAGATAGTTATGCAATTATTGATGTAGGAACAAATAATGTTCTACTGTTGATAGCTCAAAAATCTGAAAAAGGGATTAGTGTTTTAAAAAAAAAATCCGATACTTCTTTTTTAGGAAGAAATATGCAAGGAAATCTACTTCAAATTGAATCAATAAATAAGACAAAGCGTATTTTGGATTATTATATTTTATTATCACAACAATACACGGAAAACATTATCATTATCGGAACGAGTTGCTCGCGAAAAGCCAAAAATATTAATCTTTTATCTGATTGGTTATTAAAAAAATACCAATTAAGATATTATATAATTTCCGGAGAAAGGGAAGCGTATCTAAATGGATTAGCAAATATTAATGAATTTACCGATCAAAAAAATATGATTCTGTTTGATGTTGGTGGTGGAAGTACAGAATTTACCTATATTGAAAATAGAAATATTGTATTTCAGCAAAGCATTGAATTGGGTGTTCATTATCTGATCAATGAATTTGATGATGATATCAATCGAAAAAGAGAGAAAGTAAAAGAACTATTAAAAACCTTGAACATATCTTCTTTAGAAAAGGCAATATTAGTGGGAATTGGTGGAACTGCGACCAGCTTGAGTGCACTTACCCAAAATATGGTTCAATATAATGCTAAGCGAATTCATAAAAGTAAAGTTACTTTTTTTGATATTGAAAAACTTATGCTATTTTTTAGAAATTCGGATTTGCAAACCATAAAGAATTCAATGCAATTTGACCCTGAAAGAGCAGAAATAATTGCTACCGGAACAATGATATTTCAGGAAATACTTGCCTTTTTAGATTATCAGGAATTTTGGGTTAGCGACCATGGATTTCAGTATGGAGTACTTTATTTGGGGAAAGATGAATAACGAAGGAAAGAAAAAAAGAAAAAATATTAACGCAAAGACACTAAGAACGGAAAGCATTTATAATTTAATATTGAAAATTGAATGTTTCTCTGCGCTCTTTATGTAATCTATAATTAATTCTCTTTTTTGTTCGTATTGTCAGTTTTGTTCGTTGCAAAAAATTAAAATCCGTGTTTTGTCCGTGGAAGTCAGTGGCAAAAAATATTAAAAAAATGAAGGTTATGATGCAAAAGGATAATCTAAAATTTGAAGAGTTAAGTCATTATAAAAAGAAATCTAAAAAGCGCAGATCAATAAAAATAAAAAATAAAATAATTGGTCCTGATACATTTAGTGTAATTGCCGGACCTTGTACTATTGAAAATTATGATGATCTTTTTGAGATAGTGAGTCATTTAAAAGAACTTGGGTGCAGTTTCTTTCGGGGTGGAGCCTACAAAATGAGAACATCACCATATAATTTTCAAGGACTTGGCAAAAAAGGATTGGAATATTTAAGAAAAGTAAGTGAAAAAACCGGAATGATCTCTGTATCAGAAGTTGTAGCTTCAGAAGATGTACAAATGATGAGTAATTATGTAGATATTTTGCAAGTTGGAACTCGAAATATGCATAATTACAGATTATTAGCTGCTTTAGGGAAAGTAAAAAATCCGGTAATTCTCAAAAGGGGAATGTCCAGCACGATCAAGGAGTGGCTTTTTGCTGCCGAACACATTTTACAAGCCGGTAATCCTAATGTGATTTTGTGTGAACGTGGAATCAGAACTTTTGAAGATTACACTCGAAATACTCTTGATATTTCATCGATTCCATCAGTAAAAAATCTTAGTGATTTACCGATAATAGTTGATCCTTCGCATAGTTCTGGTAGAAGAGATATGATAAAATCGTTGAGTTGGGCTGCAATGGCTGCCGGAGCTGATGGAATACTGATCGAAACTCATTTTTCGCCAGATACTGCCGTCTGTGATAGTAAACAAACTATTGATTTTGAGATGTTGGAAGAGATTATTAAGCCGGTTAAGAGGATTGTTTCGCTTTGGGGGAAAGAGTGAAATGAAAAAGATCATTTATTCTTGGTATTTACGATCATTAATAAACTCCAAAACACATTCAATAAATGCTTTCGGATTTTCCATAAATATCGAATGAGCAGCATTTTCAATAATAGAAAACTTTGCTTCCGGAATTTTCTTTAACAACTTTATGCTTTCTTTCGCAGGAAATAGCAAATCTTCTTTCCCGCAGATAATCATAGTTTTCGATGTGATTACAGGTAGGTATTTCAAACAATTATATTTGGTAATGGTTTTCACTTGATTTGCGAAAGCAATATCGCTTTGTGGATAAGGATATTCTAACGCAAAATTAATGGCTTCAGTCACAGTTTTGTCGTTCTTAAAAAATTGTTTTGTGAATAACCAATAAAACATATTTCGGAACCACAGCTTTAAATCCATTCCTGATTTTTGATAAGAAACCCAATCAAGAAGGAGAGCATTATTCCGTTCAGAGCTATAAGCTGATGTTCCCGCCAATATCAATTTGGAAATATTTTTTGGATGACGGATAGCACAATCCAATGCCACAAAACCACCCATCGAATGTCCTAGCAGATTGATTGATGAAAATCCTAAATGCTTAACGAGTGAAATACAATCATCAGCAATCTGTTGAATACTTAAATCAATATCCATTGGTTTTGTTCTGCCCACACCTCTGTTATCAAAAGTAATAACAAGAAAATTCTGTGATAAGTCTTTGATGATAGGCTGCCAACTCTGAGAATCGCTTCCCAAACCAGCGATAAGCATTAATGGTTCACCTCTTCCATGAATTTCGTAGTAAAGATCAATTCCATTGATTATAATGTTTGACATTTAAATATAATCTCCTAACCTAGATAAACTGGAAAAGATGAAACCACGAGACATAGCAAAGCGAAGACCTGCGAAGCTCATTACACGAATTAACACAAAAAAAATACAAAAATAAATCATTGTGATTTATTTATTTTTATTAATTACAGAGGCTTTTAAAATATTTTGCCAAAGAATACAAATAAAAGATAAGATAAAATTCAAGTTTTTTTTCTTCTCTTTTTTTCTTTGTTTTTTACATAGATTAACTGAGAACGTCCCTTTGAACTTTCTCGTAGTTCAATTTCAAATTTTTTAATTGATTTAATCAAAGGAGATAATTTATGAAAACCGTAGTTTCTGGAATCAAAATTTGGTTGCTTTTTCTGGAGAAGATTTCCAATATCTGCAAGGTATGCCCAGCCATCATCATCTGCTAAATCAGATATTGTAGTAGAGATTAATCGAATCACTTTGGGAGTAATTTTATCAATATTGCTTTTTAATGAAGATTTGCTTTTTATAGATACCGATCCATTTTCATCTGATTGGTTTTTTAGAATTTCAATATAAATAAATTTGTCGCAAGCCACGATAAAGGGATTCGGTGTTTTCTTTTCTCCAATTCCAAATACCATCATTCCTGCTTCTCGAAGTCTGGTGGCTAATCGAGTAAAATCGCTATCGCTAGAAACCAGGCAAAAGCCATTAACTTTTTCGGAATATAAAATATCCATAGCATCAATGATCATGGCAGAGTCGGTAGAATTTTTTCCTGATGTGTAACCATATTGTTGGATCGGTGTAATAGCATTTTCCAGAAGGATATTTTTCCACTTCGAAAGATTCGGCTTGGTCCAATCCCCATAAATTCTTTTTATGGTAGGATTGCCATATTTTGCAATCTCTTCCATCATCTCTTTTACATATGCTGACGGAATATTATCACCGTCTATTAATACTGCTAATTTTAAATCCATAAAATTCCCTTTTCTTTATTTTAAATAATCTTGAGTTAAAAAAATTTGTTAATTCTATCAATCGTATAAAATACGAGTTTTTAAATTAGAAATAGTTGATTGAATAATCTTTTCCCATTCTGAGTTTTCCCATGTTCCAAGTTTTCCATGTATATTTAGATATTTCTGAGGTATTGGATGAGTTCCAAAAACAACTTCCAGATCATATTTAGTCTTAATAAAATCAGAAAAAAAAGTAATGTGAGGACAGGGAGGATAACCAACAATTAATCCAGTTGCAAGATGTATAATCTCTGCTCCATTTCCTATCATCTCTTCAACAGCATATTCAATATTGCCACCTGGACAACTATCACAAGATGTATAACCAACTAATTCAATATCCATATTCTTATATCTATCAAATGCACCCTTTTTGTTCTTCATTGCTCTGAAGCATTTCCCACCAGCACATCTGCGGTAACGATCACAAATAATAATACCTATCTTTACTTTTTCTTTCATCAAATTAACCTCACTAGGATAACTTTACATTTAATTATACCTTATCAAAAAAAAATCAAATTTCTGTCAAAGAAAAACCAATTATCTTTTCTAAAACAAAAAACGCAGATAGCAAAAGCCATCTGCGCATAAAAAGAAATAAACGTAATCCTATTTGAGCAAAAGCATTTTCTTGGTTATTATTTTTTTCTCAGCTTTCAATTGGTAGAAATATACTCCGGAAGCTACCGGATTATAATGATTATCTGTTCCATCCCAATTTGTACGAATTACCCGATCTGCTGCAAAAGTTTCACCTGAAAATAAGGTTTTAATCAATTTACCTTTTATATTGTAAACACGTAAATAGACTTTTGATTCTTCTTTCAAAGCAAAAGCAATATATGTATCAGGATTAAATGGATTCGGATAATTATCATATAAACCATAAGACTTTGGTATTTCAGGTGGTATAGGCTCATTATGATCTTCAGGAATTAAGATTGAAATAGGAGAATATAGCATTGTGTTACCTGAAATATCTACACTTTCGATCCAATACCAATATTCATTTGAAGCTATAACTTCAAACACATCACTGTATTCATAATTCGTTGGTTCGGAAGTAGTTCCTGCTCCTTCTATATTTTCATTATTAAGTTTGAGAGATTGACCAAAATTCTCTGAATTGCTACGATAGATATTCCAATGGGAATTATTCTCTTCAGTTTGAGTTATCCAGTTCAAAAATGGTGTTCCGTTTTCATATAATGCTGTAAATGAGCTAAGAGAGACAGGAAGAGGAGATTCTCCACCTTTATTTAAAACAATTTCCGTAGAACCATCCTTTGAATTTGAAATCGGTAAATCAAAAGAAACCTGATTAGGTGTTGACCAGTCTGCTGTTACAGGTAGCCAACTTGAACCATCCCACCAATTTACTTCATTCGGATAATTCAGTAAATCATCAATATTAAAAAGAATGAAACTTGTAAATGAAGATAAATTTCCTGTAATTGTAGCACCATAAGAAATTCCAACAGCGGATTGATTTGGTACCGGATTTACTGGAGCATCAGAAACAGTTAGATCAATTCCTATAGGAACTACTCCATCTGGATCAACACTTACATCCGGATTAATTGTATTTCCATCAATTAACACAGGTGGAACATCTATCGAAGCTGCTCCTGAGCCAGCATCTCCATTATTTCCTCCAGCATCAGCAGTATTATCATTGCTACTATCCACTGTTAATACTATATCCACAGTATGAGGAGAATTTGCATCATTACTGGAAATATTGATAGTTGCGTTGTATGAACCTGCAGTTAATCCAGCAGCATCAAATCCAATAGTTAAATTATCAGATTCTGACGGAACAACAGTATCATTATCTGAACTTGATCCATTAATTGATAACCATGTATATACTGGTCCAGCAGGATCACCAGTTGCGACAACATCATCTATACAAACTCCATTACCATTTTTAGCATTACCTTCAAAAGCAATAAAATAATCTGTTGATGGGGTTGGTAAGCTGATTGTTCGCAGTGTCCACGAAGTTACTGAAGAATTATAGGTTACAAGTGAAGTCCAAGTACCTGTTGATGATGTTTTATAAAAAATTACCAATTCATCTTGCTTATTACCTTCTTCCATATAATGCCAAAATATTAACTGGGTATTAGTGGTTCCTGTTCCAAAATCGATAGAGGGCGTAATAAGCCTAGTTTTATCAGGTCCATTATCATTATCTTTTAAAAGAGCATTATAAGTCCCAGTATGTGCTGTAGAGGGAGCTGAACCACCATTACCAGTTACAAAAGTCCATATTGCTGAGCCACTTATGGTTGCAGTTGTCCAACCTGTTGGAATTGAACTACCATTTTCGAATCCTTCATTTAAATATTCATCTTTGGAACTTTTTGAGTATTGTACTGTTGCAGTATAATCCAAGTTTGCATTACCGGTATTTCCTATTGATAAATTTTTTGTAGATGTTTCATCAACCGGCATTGTCTGATTTATAATGGTAGTCGATAAAGATATGACCGCTTCTACACCATTACCAGTTACATTTAAATTATTTGATGGATTACTGGGATCATTCGAGGTTATCGTAACGATATCATCATAATTAATTGCACTTGTTGGAGTAAAAGTCAGGTCAAAAATTTGATTATTTGTAATGTCATAAGGCAATACATCCCTATATTTAGATTCGGATGATTTTGCTGCTACTACTGTATAACCTGTTGGAGTTGTTATATTTCCTGATAATGTACCACCACCATCATTAGTTATTGTAAATTGAAGTGTACTATTGCTCCCAACTTCCACATCACCAAAAGCAAGATCTGTTGTATCAATCAAAAAGGCTGGTGGAGTAGATGATGTCCCTGTAACTTGCACATCATCAATACAAACTCCATGCCCATATTGAGCAAGTCCTTGAAATGCTATATAATAATCACTTGATGGAGCTGGCAAAGCTATTGTTTCTTGGGTCCAAGATGTAATATTAGAAATATATGTTCCAATTAAATTCCAACTACCACCTGCAGAAGATTTGTAATAAACTCTTAATTGATCTTGGTCTGGTGACCAAAGAGCTTGAGTATGGTAAAAAGTAAGCTGAGTATTATCTGTATTTGTTTCAAAATCTATCGTTGGAGTAATTAGCCGAGTTTCTGCTCCAGAAGTACTTGCATAATACAAAAATGCATTATAAGAACCTGTATTTGCACCATTTGGATTTCCACTGTTTCCTCCATTCTGAAATGCCCAATCTGTAGAACCAGAAACATTTTCTCCAGTCCAGCCTAATGGGATGGAACCTCCATTTTCAAATCCTTCTGTAAATGGTATTGTTTCCGGAGCTAATGGTGTAGCATTCACCGAAACAGGATTGGAATCACCCGCTGGAGAACCTGTATAAACGGCATAAACCTCATAGTTGTAAGTTAATCCATTAGTAACCGAATTATCCGTATAAGTAGGTGTTCCTACGGGAACATTACTTGCGATAGTTGAGCCGTCTCTATCAACTCGATAATGATCTAATGTATTTTTTGCAGGAGCATCCCAATTTAATATTACATAGCCATCCCCAGGGTTTGCTGTTAAATTTTGAACAGGAGGAAAATCTGGATTATATGGTTGTGGATTATCGTAATTATAAAGAAATTCATCCCATTTTGTATTGGAAAATGTGAGATAATTAGCAGGGTCCATATAGTATGCTTCGTTTGAATCTGTATCAATATCTACAGGCATCCATATTTTAAGCCCGTAAGCCGGATCAGTCATTGTATTACCTTCTGCGATTACGGCAGTACCGATAGCATCAAAAACATCCTGTGCATAACCTCTTAAAGCACTTGGCAGAGAAGTGTCACCTATAATATTTTCAGCAAAGCTACCTAGATCTTTTTGTTGAATATAATAAGCACCATAAGTATCACTATCCCAATAAGAAGCATCGTCTCTTGCTGTTTTTATTTCGGTTTCGTAATTGTAAATATCACCGCGCAATTGTTCTGCAAAAACATCTAAAGCCGGGATAAGATCGCTCACTAAAGTTGAGGTGGCAGTACAAGCTTGAGTTACTCCGCTGGATTGTCCATTTTTTCCACCGTAAAATGTTACATAAGAATCAACAATGTTTGTTGCAGCAGCAGCAGGTGTGATGTTGGAATTGCTTGTCATTCCGGAAAATCCTGCTACATAATCCCATCCATCACCGGGTTCGGTTTTTTCGGAAGCAATCACATAATCCACATGATCTTTAAGCTGATAAGCTGTTTCAATATGTCCTAAAAGACAAACATCAAAACCTACAATGTCAATATTCCTACCGATTGCAGTTGTAAATGTGGAAAGTGCATTATCCATTTCCCAAAGTTTCATATCGCCAACACAACCTCTATTTTCTCCAATTATACCGTTTGTTATTTCACCTTTAAAAATCCCGTCACCATGATCCCATACTGTTAAGCCATAATGATCTGCAGGATAATTATCTTTACACCAAATAATATAATCTTCCAGAGTTTGCCAATCGTTCATATCAAGCCCTGAATTTAGATGAGTACTAACAATAGAAGAAACAATAGTTGAATTATATCCTCCAGGATCATTCTCAATGTAGTAAATTCCATCATTTGCATTATTATCCGCATCGTAAAGACACAGATAATTTACATCTGCTGTTGAACCGTTATCTTCCCATTCGTTAATATCATCCGCTCCGTCAAGTCCTGTTCCATCTTCATAAAGATAGAGCATCCATGTCCATTTATCTTGAGCATGGACTATACTAAAAATAAAAACTGCCAATAAAATAAATAAATAAATCCTTTTCATATTCTCCTCCAATATTTTAAAAGTAAATTCAATAAAGAAATATTGGAAATAATTGTCAATCGAAAAATATGTAATAAGTTCAATCACTTAAATAACTTATGATATATTTTATAATTTATATTTTATACATCTATCAACAATAATTAGATTAAATTAAAGATAAAAGAGTTAAATTATCCATCTAAAACAAACAAAACAAAACAAAAATAGAATTAAAAAAGATTTATTGAATATTATTCTTGACTCTCTTTCTGAAAAAAAATCCTCATGCTTTGTATTTTAAAATATTTAAGGAAACAAAATGAAAATAAAAAATGTATTACTTGTATTCATCATAATTTTAGCAGGTTGCAATAGATCAATCAATCCTCCAATTGCCAAAAAAGTTGAGCATATTCATCATTACAATGATTCTGAGATAAAAGATAACTATCATTGGATGAAAGATAAAACCAGATCAGACAAAGATGTTTTGGGCTACATTGAACAAGAAAACAATTATACTTCCAAAATGATGAAGCACACTAAAAATCTTCAAAACAAGATTTATAAGGAAATTATCTCCAGAATAGAAGAAACAGATAACAGTTTACCATATAAAAAGGGTGAATATTATTTTTATAGCCGAAAAGAAAAAGGCAAACAATATTCAATTTACTACCGAAAAAAAGGCTTGCTTTCTGTTCAGGAAGAGATCACTCTGGATTTGAACGAATTAGCCGAAAAATATTCCTATTTTGATATTTACGACCTTTCCTATAGTCCCGATAATAAATATTTAGCCTATTCTGCCGATACGACCGGAGCCGAAAAATACATGATGTTCATAAAAGATTTGGAAACAGGGAAATTACTCAATGATACTGCCGCAAAAATATCTGGCATCACTTGGGCTAATGATAGCAAAACTCTGTTTTATACGGTTGATGAGCAATCAGGACGTTCATATCAAGTTTTTCGTCATCATTTGGGAAATCCGGTTGATTCGGATGAACTTGTGTTTCAAGAAGATGACCAAAAATTTTATGTTTGGACATTTCGGTCTCGAAGTAATAAATTTATTTTTTTAGGAACAGGAAGCAAAACAACATCTGAAATCTATTATTTATCGGCTAATCATCCAGAGGGTGATTTTATGCTTGTAGAAGCACGCCAACAAGGTTTAGAGTATTATCTTCAACATTCGGAAGACAATTTTTATATTACTACAAATGCAGATAATTCAGACAATTTCAAAGTAATGAAAACTACAATTCAGAAACCGGAAAGAAAATATTGGCAAGAGTTCATTCCTCATCGTGATTCGGTATCCATTTCAATAGATATTTTCAAAAATTGTGCTTTTATCTATGAACGAATTGATGCTGTAAAGAAATTACGATATTATAATCTAACTACAAATTTTTCTTATGAAATCCCTTTTTCAGAAAACTACTATTCGCTTTATTCCAGTAGAAACAAAGAGTATGAAATTAGTAAATACAGGTTTAATTACCAATCTTACAAAACGCCATCAATAATTTATGAATTTGATTTGAAAGATAAAAATCTTACTATTATGAAACAACGTAAAATACCAGCCGGATATGACCCAAACGATTATGAAACTGAATTTTTCTTTGCCAAAGCTGATGATGGTGCAAAAATCCCGATCTCTATGGTTTATAATAAATCTTTGTTCACTAATAATACTCCACAAGCATTACGCTTGAGTGCTTACGGTTCTTATGGTGATAGTAGCG
Source organism: Candidatus Cloacimonadota bacterium (assembly GCA_021108315.1). Classification (GTDB taxonomy): domain Bacteria; phylum Cloacimonadota; class Cloacimonadia; order Cloacimonadales; family TCS61; genus JAIORE01. Next base: position 14,938 of record JAIORE010000416.1, on the reverse strand, counting down.
ATCCCTATTTTTCCGGATCCAGAATTAGTTTACTTGATAGAGGATTAATAATGGCAAAGGCTCATGTGCGTGGTGGTGGAGAATATGGTACAAAATGGCACAAAGCCGGAAGAATGTTGAATAAAAAAAATACATTTACCGATTTTCTCACTTGTGCAAAGTATTTGATAGAAAATAATTACACATCTTCTGATTCTTTGATAATTGAAGGAGGAAGTGCCGGTGGATTACTGATTGGAGCTGTAATAAATATGAATCCGAGTATCTGCAGAGCTGCTATTGCTGATATTCCTTTTGTGGATGTTTTAAATACTATGTTCGATCCGACTTTATCGGCAGTAGTTTCTGAATATGAAGAATGGGGAAATCCTAATCTGAAAGAATATTTCGATTACATTTTATCCTATTGTCCTTACCAGAATGTGACGAAACAAAATTATCCCGAAATCCTTGTTCTTGCAGGATTTAATGATACTCGAGTAAACTTTTGGGAACCACTTAAATGGACTGCAAAATTACGTGATTTGAAAACCGATGATCATAAAATTTTATTAAAGATGGAGATGAATTCCGGTCACGGAGGAGCTTCCGGTAGATACGATTACTTCAGAGAAATAGCTTTTGAATATGCATATATTCTGGATGTGCTGGGAAAACAGTGAATGGAATACGAAATATTAGATTCTAGATTTTTTACAAAAACGAGTTTTGGGAAAAGACCATTCTTCGAGTGGGATAATATCTTGTATTCCAAATTTTTTCTCTTCTCTGCGTTCTCAATGTTTCTTCATCTCAGCGACCTTTGCGAGAGCTCTTTTTCACGATAACTTGTTAATAACAATTATTTCTCACTTCAAATTCAATTTTTCAAACTCACCCTCAGTCCCTCTCTTTAGCTAAAGCGAGGGATGACTTCAGCTTTTTTTCTTCTTGCTTTTCTTATGTTCCTTCTCTTGAAATTAAGAGAAGGACAGCAGGATGAGTTCATTGAGGAAAACAAACGGATTATCATAGTATATAAAAAATCTCTTTTCGCAAATCATATCACTAATCTTTCCAATAACTTAGATAGAATAAACAAACTGGGAAATGTTAGTTAGTAAGTTTTTCCGTTTAAACTGTCAAAAAATTTTCCAATAAATTATAAAAAACCTGAAAACGATATTCTTTATCAGAACGAATATCAGAAATTGGTGTGATCTCTTTTCTTAATAATGTTTCGATTTCTGTATAATCCAATTCAGAAAATTTTTTCCCAATCAAGTAATTTTCTACTCTGTAAAGGCGTCTTGCAAATTCATTCAAACTTCCGGCAGCAATTACAAAATCTTCTATCACCTGATTATTGGTTTTGATCAAACAGGCAATTGCAGCTTTGGCAATAGTAAGTGCATTTCTGGCGCCAACTTTTTTATATAATTTTTTGGTAAATAAATGGTATTTGTCTTTCGAAAGGATGATGTTTTTAATAATTTCATCAGATTTTAAAAGAGTTTTCTTATATCCGGTAAAATAATCTTTTATTTCAACAACTCTGGATGAATTTGACGAAACAAGTTCAAGTTTTGCTTCCAAAACTAATAACAAAGGTAGAACATCTGCTGTTGGGGATCCATTAGCAATATTTCCGCCTATTGTAGCCATATTTTGCAATAATGGTGAAGCAAAATTTTTTAGAGATTCTTGTAGAAACGGAAAATTGTTAGAGATTAAATCCGAATTAAGAATTTCAGCAAATGTAACAAGTGTTCCTAATTTTAATTCTCTTTCAGAATCTTCAATGTTTCTGAGTTCATCCAAATGATTGATATAGATAATCTCTTCGTCATTTATGAATCCATTTTTGATCTGAACGTTGATATCTGTGCCTCCTGCAAGTAAATAGAATTTATTCTCTAAATTATTGATATATCCTAACAATTCATTTAAATTATCCGGTTTATAAAATTTCATGATTTACCTCCGGTTGAATCATTCCTTAAACAAGCTAACATCACGGATTCAAATATTTTTTGATAACCTGTACAGCGACAAATATTACCTGAAAGAGCAACTTTTATTTTTTCCAGATTAGCTTCACCGTCAGTTTTCAGATAATGATATGAAGTTACCAAAAAACCCGGGAAACAAAATCCGCATTGAACAGCATTAGTTTCATCAAAACAATCTATCAACAATTTGCCTAAAAATTTCTTGGAAAGTCCTTCGGAAGTAAACACTTTTTTCCCTTCAACATGAATAATATTTAATAGGCAGCTTGTAACCGGTTTGTCGTCCAAAAGCACAGTACAAGCACCACATTCTCCTTCTCCACAACTTTCTTTAACTTCCATCATTTTAAAATCTTCGCGTAAAACATCAAGAAGTCGTTTGGTTGGTTCTGTATCTATTGAAACTTTTTTATTATTTAATGTGAATGAAATTTTCATAATTTCTTCTCCTTTTTCATTGCGTGAAAGATTGTTTCGGGAATTAGAGGAATTTCATCAATAAAAATTCCGGTAGCGTTAAAGAAAGCATTTCGAACCGCAGGAGCAGGATAATCCATTGGTACTTCACCCAATCCCTTTGCAATCTCGTTATCCGTGTGAATGAAATCAATAAACAATTTTGGAATATCCATTGTCGTGGGCAAAGTATAATCTGTGAAACCGTGCATTCTTCCAAATCCTTTTTTATAGAAAAACTCACTACTTCCATAAGCCAAAGCCTGTAAAACTCCGCCTTCCGCTTGCCCTACAGCAATTTTCGGATTTACCACATGACCAATATCAAGCATTGACCAACAATTCAAAAGTTCAATCTGATAAGTATCTGCATGATAATAAAGTTCTACAGCGCAAGCTGCCCAAGAATAATCTTTGTAACCTGTTCCCTGATAAGTGTTTTCATCAAAACTGATATTTGGATCGGGTTTATATTTTGCGGAAAATTCTTTTGGGAAAATTTGTTTGTTTTGCTTAACAAAATTTTTCAAATTATCAAAACCAAAATCTTTTTTAATTTTTCTAGCAAGGTCAGAAACCATATTTCCCACAATATAAATGGTGCGCGAAGCAACTGTGGGACCGCTATTTGGACAAATTTTCGTATTAGGAATATGAACATTTGTTAATTCAAACGGATGATCTATAGTTTCACTGAACAATTGAGCCAAAGTCGTATGAGCACCCTGTCCCATATCTACATTTGAGATATAAATTGTTACTATAGCCTTTTTATCAATTTTTATTTTAATCTCCGAATCCAAAACTTTTTCTCCATTTCCTGTATATCCACCACCATGATATCCAATGGCTAATCCTATACCAAGTTTATCTTTATGAGTTTGATTGAATTTTTTGTACTTTTCATATTTGGTTAGATAATCAGATTTTTCTACAATACTTTCAAAGCAATCAAAGAGATTGTCTTCGGATATTTTTTGGGTTGAAGGAAACTCATCACCTTTGCGGAAAATATTTATTTTTCTGAACTGATATGATTCAATTTTTAATTCGGAAGCGATTTTTTCAATATGAGATTCAATAGCAAAAAATGCTTGTGGTGCTCCAAAACCTCTGAAAGCACCATTTGGAGGAGTGTTACTGCGAATCAAACGTCCATGAATATAAACATCCTCGATATTATAACCACCGGAAGCATGCAATACTCCCCTTGATAGAACCACTGGCGAAAGTGTTTGATAGAAACCGGCATCCAAACGATAATCAACATTCATTTTTCGAATTTTGTTAGTTTGAGGATCTGTATAGGTTTCTACTTCAATTCTAGCTGGATGTCGTTTTGTAGTGATTGTAATATCATCACTTCTATCAAGAACAATTTTAACCGGCAATTTGCTTTTGAAACTCAATAATGCAGTTATCCCAGCTAATAGATTGGGAAAATCTTCTTTTCCTCCAAATCCACCACCAATTCCTTCCGAAGTTTCAACTTGAACACTTTTGATCTTGTCTCCCAAAATAGTTTCAACAGCTTCTTTTACAAAGAATGGGCATTGCATTGTTCCGAGAATAAACATTTCCTCATTTTGTTCATCGTATTTTGCAATCATTGCTTGTGTTTCGAGATAAGCTTGTTCCTGATGTGGAGTATAATATACTGAGTGCGTCTTTAGCCAATTTTTCTCTACTTTTACATTTCTGCGATGGTCAATAATTATTTGTTTCCCAAAAGTATTTTCTTTATTATCTAGAGTTTCTTTTATGTCGGTAATTGCTGATAATTCTTCATATTCAATCTTAATTTTTTTTACGAAATTATTCAAAATATTCTTATTCGGATGAGCAACTGCTAAGATTATTTGACCATAAAAAAAAACTTCTTTATCTGCAAAAAAAGGCTGATCTGTTTCCGGTTCCGGGATTAAAATTTTTCCAGGAATATCTTCCAATTTCACTATAGTAAACTCAGATAATTTAAAATCATTAGGATAAGTGATTTTTCTAATCTTTCCGTGATGAACTTTTGAGTAAATTAAAGCTCCGTAAATCATACCATCATAATGGTAATCATCTACGAATTTATGAGTACCAATTACTTTGGGTCTTGCATCGAATTTTCGTTCATTTTTCATAATTATCCTCAATTTTATTTTGACTTGCAAATTGGTAAAAAAACAATGTTGATGTCAAATACTTTTTTATTTCGCCACGGACTTTCACGGACTGAGAAAAAAAATAGCCACTGATTAGCACGGATAAAAGACAAAAGCAAAAAAATCATTACAGAAAACATAGATAATACAGAATTAATATTCAATCTTCAATATTAAATATCTTAGCGTCTTTGCGGTTAATATTTTTTTTTCACAATCGTTTTATAAAATATCCTTTCTTTCGAAGTATCTGCAATACGCTTTCAGTACCGACAAAATGAGCTGCTCCGGCAATCACAAAAACATTTTCCCCAGTTGCTAAATACTCTCCTATTTTTTTTGCTATTCGAATATTTCTTTCAACTACTAATATTTCATAAAGTTGTTTAGTATGTTTATTTTGATTAAATTCTTTTAATAAAAGAAAGTCTAATTCTTTTGTTTTCCCCATTTTCCAAGCTTTCACAACCTGTTTTAATTCTTCTACATAATCTAAAGAATCATTAACTGTCAATTCCAGAAACGAAATTTGGGTGGAATCTGACAAGCCGGATAAAAAACTTATTTGTTCAAATAACCCTTCCAGTTCCAGAATCTCTTTTTTATCTTGTTTTGCTTTTTTGAGGAAATAAAGGTCAATTCCTTTCTCGAAATCAAGATTTGTGTGCTGAATTTTTATTTGTTCCAAGGTCATTGCCCAGAACCAAGGTTTGTAATTTTTGTAAGAATCAAAGTTCAAATTGTATTTTTTACAAATATTTTTCAATTTATCTAAATAGTTTTCAGAAATGTGTTCAGCAATTGTTCCATCTTCATACAAAGAAGTTGCCATCAGAAAAGTCTGGATTTCTTTTGTTTGTTTTTTGGTAATATCTGCTTCTACCGCAATTTGAGAACATTCCAAATATTTTTCTTCTACGATTTTATTCAATGGATAAAGATTATCAGAGGCTGCGTGAATTGATCCCAAAACATAAACTTTATTCTCATCAAATGAAGTAATTTCCCAAATCATATTTTTATTTCCCTTTGCATTTAAACAGATAAATAGTAAGATGATTATAATTAATGTGCAACTCTTTTTTGATTTCATTTATATTCCTTTTTGCCAAAGATAAAATACGAATTTATTTAGCAACGAACCCTAGTTGAATAAAAAAGATATTCAACAAAGCAGGCAAAACAAACAAAGTGAATAAAAAATATTAACCACAGAGCGCACTGAGCAAAATATTCAATATTCAATTTTAAATATAAATTTTTTTTTCTCTGTGCTCTTAGTGTGCTCTAGTGATAAGATTTTTTTCTTTTTAACTAATAATGATTTCTATTCTGTGAAAGCAAAATATTCATCAACTGCGAAACAGAAGCTATTGCTGCCGTTTCTGCTCTTAAAATGTGATTTCCAAGACTGTAAATAGGTATTTTTTCGGATTTTGCAATGTCAATTTCAGCATCAGGAAAACCACCCTCTGCTCCGATTATCACACAAATTGATTGAGTAATTTTTGGAAAAATATCCCAAATATTTCGATTCTTCTCATTCTCATAAGCTAATATTGGTAAATATTTAGATTTTTTTACAGCATCAATCATTCCCTGAAAAGTGTTCACTTTATTAATTTGTGGAAAAAAAGCATTATCACACTGTTTGGAAGCTGACAAAATCGTTTTTCTGAATTTCTCTAAAGTATTTCCAGAATTCTTTCTGATTGTTCGCTCTGAAACAAACGGGAAAAAATCTTTAACTCCCAGTTCAGTTGCCTTTTCTACAATTAGATGGTCATTTTTATTTTTCAACAATGAAAAAGCTAAGGCAATATGTGGATAAGTTTTTTCTTTGGTTTCAATTTGATTGATTTCAACAGTTAGACTATTTTTTTCTATTTTTAGAATATTGCCTTGCGCTAAAATCCCAATCCCATTTGTTAAAAGAATTTGAGCACCAATTTTGAATCTCAATACATTATTTATATGATGAAACTCTTCACCTGATATTGAGACGATTTTGCTATTTTCTTTCAGCTCAATAGAATAAAAACAAGGCATTATTGCTCCAATCTTTTACCACAGACTTTCACGGAAAAGACAAGGATTGATACAGATTTTATAATAGTTCATTTTTTATATTCAAATTCTTTTACTTTTAGATGACTTCTGAAATTTTAATTAATATATTCTTTGTTTCTGCCTATTTTTTCTCTCTCGCAATTATTTTTTTCAAATCACTAGAATTCTGAGGTAAATTATTTTTGGCAATTTCCCAAATCATTTCATAATCAATTCCAAAATAAACATGTGCTATTAAATTTCTCAATCCATACATCTTGTACCATGGCATTTGGGGATATTTATCTTTTATTTCTTTTGGAATATTTTTGGATGCTTCACCAATAATTTCAAAGTTCCGAATAACTGCATCAACAACTAAATGGTTAATTTTAAATTCTTTAAATTCGATTTCATCAATATAGTTTTCTATTCTTAACATAGAGGTTAGCATATCATCAAGAAATAAAAGGTATTCTCTTTTTATTGGTGTCATATATATTTTACATTACTTAAAATGATTTGTTTCAATTGTTTCTTTAAAGCTTTTACTGAAACCAAATCAACTTTTAGTTTTAATTCTTTTTCGAGTAATTCTTGTAAGTCAAAAAAATCCCAACCAATCGGTTTTCGGAAATAAACCAGAATATCAATATCTGAATCCTCAGTTTGTTCATTGCGAGAATATGAGCCGAAATAACCGATTTTATCAACGTGATAACGTTTAAAAAGCATTGGTTTAAGTTTTCTTAATTTATTTTCTATTCTTATTTGAGTATTCATTTTTTAGCCTAAAAAAATTTAATATGCATTTCTTCGATGATCAATTGTTAAAATATATACAATATGTTTATTATCATCAATAATATAAAATAATCTGAATTTTCCAATTCTGTAACGCCACGTTTCTGGATTATATCCTTTAAGCTTTTTGATATTCCTGCCAAATTTTGGTGACTGTTTCAATTGAGGATAAACGTAAGTAGAAAGTTTGGTTTTGATAAATGAAATATCGGATAAATTTATCTTACCGATTTTTTTTCATAAATTCTTCTGTCTCAAAAATTCGGTATTCAGTCAACAAAATGTCCTTTATTAGACTTCACATTTTCAATTGCTTCATTTAGACTATCGTTTAATTCTTTATTGTTTCTAATTTCAGTCATTTCAAACTCATCAGCAAATTGATTTTGTTCAATGAAACGAAGAACAGAAGTTTCGATAAAGTTTGAAAGAGTCCTATTCTCATTTAATGCAAATTTGCGGAACATATTATAAATTCCTTCATTAAGCCTTAGTGTAATGGTTTTAGACATAATCACTCCTCCGAATTATTTGAATTTATTAGATTACATATAATATACATCCGAATATATTTGAATGCAAATAGAATATTATTGCACCTTAAATGATCTACTTATATTTTTATACTGTTTTCTCTTTTTCTTATCCGTATTCATCCGCGTAAATCAGCGGCTAAAAAATCTTAAGCATATTGCAAACGATAAAGATCATAATAAAGTCCTTCTTTTGTTAGAAGCTCCTGATGAGAACCTTCTTCTCGAATTTCCCCTTTGTGCAACACAATGATTCTATCACAATGTTGAATAGTGGAAAGTCGGTGAGCAATAATTATCGAAGTTCTGTTTTTCATCACTTTTCCCAAAGCATCTTGAATGAGAATTTCAGTTTCCGTATCAATATTAGATGTAGCTTCATCCAAAACAAATATTGCGGGATCATACGCTAAAACACGAGCAAAAGCAATTAATTGACGTTGCCCTACAGAAAATGTTGAACCTCGCTCCATCACAGGGTCTTGATATTTTTGAGGAAGTGTATTTATGAACTTGTCCACATTCACATATTCAGCATATTTTTTCATATCTTCATCAGATAAAGACTTATTATTTAAAACAATATTATCCTTAATCGTCCCGGAAAACAAGAAAACATCCTGTTGTACAATTCCAATTTCATTTCTTAGATTGAAAAGTGAAAAATCCTTAATATCTTTATTATCAATCAAAATTTCACCTTTTTGAAAAGGGTATAGCCCGGCAATCAAGCTAATTATTGAAGTTTTTCCTGAGCCGGTATGACCAACTATTGCAACTTTTTCACCCTGATTTACTTTAAAAGAAATATTTTTTAAGACATCACCATTGTCATTATATCTTAACCAGATATTTTTAAATTCAATTTCACCTTTCAATCTTTCATTAGAATGATTACCTGTACGATAATCCTCTTTCTTCTTGCTCATGAGATCAAAAATTCGTTCTGAACCAGCCATTGCAGCTTGCAAAATATTAAATTTCTCACTAAGGTGATTAATTGGTTCAAAAAAACGATCTATGTAACTTAAGAAAAGGATGAATACACCCAGCGAAATCCGGTCTTGCATAATTTGAACTCCACCAAACCAGAGAATTAAAGCAATCGCCAATCTTCTCATAGAATTTATTGTAGGGCGGAAAAATGCAAAAAGTTTTAATTGCTTCATGGATTGTTCATAATAACCTTGATTGATCTTGGTAAATTCGGCAACTTTTCTATTATATTGATTAAACAACTGAATAATCTTAACACCGGAAATATTTTCTGATAAAGAAGCGTTGATTTGAGCAACTTTTTTTCTTACATCACGGTAAATTATTCTGGTTTTTTTAATAAAAATACTAAACAAAATGATGACAATAGGCAAAATACTAAATGTCACTAACGCAAGTTTCAAATCTACTATAAGCATCATAACAATAATTCCGCCGAGAACCATAAATTGTTGAACCAATTGAATCAAACCATTGCTAAGCATTTCATCGAGCGTTCTAACATCATTTGTAACACGTGTAACCAATCTGCCAATTGGATTTTGATCAAAAAAAGATAAAGGCATATACGAGAGGTGAGAAAAAACATCTCTTCTAAGGTTGTACATTGCATGTTGAGAAGCATGATTTATCGAATATAGCTGAAAATAGGAAAATAGGAATTGCAAAATAAGGATTATCAAAGCAAGAATTCCAAATTTATGAAGATTTTCGATATTATTAGCAAAAATTGTTTGAAGATCTTCTCTGCTTAATGTATTATCTCTATTTAGCTTATGAATCAATTCCTTTTCAATTGCAATTTTATCTTTTGAAAGGATATAATACTTGGCATCCTGAAGTATTTGGACAATTTCAGGATTGTTTCCAAGAACTATTATTTTACTTAACAATCTTTTCTCGCTCTTGATTAGTTCGAGTTTCTTTGTGTTAATAAAATTCAATTTTTTATTTGGAACAATTATATAAAAGTTTCCATTTTCTTGAAATTTTATTAATTTTATACCTTCGTTTTCTTTTACAAAATTATTATATTCATCTAAATCCTGAAAAGTGATCATACTTTTGTTTGAAGTCACATACTCATCAACTACATGTTTGATCAGCATAGGTAATGCCAATTCAGCAACTGTGATCAAGAGAAGCAATATGAACGAGATCAACACGGCAGCTCTGTATGGTTTCATATATCTTAAAAGCTTTTTATAAAGCATTCTATCGTAGATTTTACTATTTAGATTATCTTCTGCTTGCCCTTTGAAATGCTGCATTAAGCTTCCTCTAATCTTTCTTCAATTTGTTGTTTTTCGAACAAATCATGATAAATTCCATTTTTCTTGAGGAGTTCTGCATGATTTCCTTTTTCAATGATTTTTCCGTGATCCAATACAACAATCTGGTTTGCATGCTGTAGAGAAGATATTCTATGTGCGATTATGACTGTAGTTCTGTTTTTTCTTGATTCAATAAGGTTTTGCAAAATTCCTTTTTCGGTTTTTGTATCAACTGCTGATAAAGCATCATCAAGAATTAGAATTTTAGGATCTATCAATAATGCTCGTGCAATTGCAATTCTTTGTTTTTGTCCACCGGAAAGTGTAACTCCTCGTTCTCCGATCATTGTTTCAAAACCATTTTCAAACTCTAATATTTCCCGATGAATTCTAGTTAATTTCGTAACTCGTTCAATCTCCAACTTGGTAACATTAGGTTTACCAATTTTAATATTTTCAGCAATTGAATCCGAAAAAAGAAAAATTTCCTGAGGTACCAATATAATGTTTGAGTGAAGCACCTTCAACGGTATTTCAAATAACTCGTGATTATCAATATAAATTGAATTTTGGGGTGGATTATAAACCCGCGTAACAAGATCTATCAAAGTAGATTTTCCCGAGCCGGTGCGTCCGACAATTGCCAGAGTTTTACCTTTTTCATGCGAGAGAGTAATATCATCAAATACCAAAGGTAAGTCATCTTTATATCTAAAAGTAAGATTTTTTATTTGAAATTCACCATCTAATTCTGAAATTGAAGAATCTACATCTTTATCTGTGATTTCCGGTTCAACTTCGAAAATTTTATTTAATCTTTTCAAAGACGCAGTTCCACGTTGATAAAGGTTTACCAGCCAACCAATTGCTATCATAGGCCAAATGAACATCCCAAGATATTGAAAAAATGCAACAAATTCACCGAGTGAGATTTCCTGAAACATTGCTGCTTCTCCACCATAAACCACAACAATAAGCATACTTATACCGATGATTAGAATAAAAGAAGGATGGAAAATACCTTGAATTTTTATCAAAGAAATGCTCTCTTTTACATATTCATAAGCAGATTCAGACATTTTTTCAAGATCAGATTCCTCTTGAACAAAAGCTTTTACAACTCTGATACCGGAAAAACTCTCCTGAACTTTTCCTGATAATTTAGAGAAAGAACTTTGGACTTTGTGAAACCCGAAATGTATTTTTTTCCCTAAAACAATAATGATCACGCTAAGAATTGGCATTGGTAATATAGCCAAAAGAGTTAGTCGCGGACTGATATCGAGCATAAAAAAAATGTTCCCGATGGAAAGCAAAAGAATATCTACACCTATTACAAATCCAAAAGCAATTAACATCCTCACAGCATTCAAATCATTTGTCGCATATGCCATTAGGTCACCTGTTTTAATTCGATTAAAGAAATTTGCAGATAATTTCATCAAATGTTTAAAAAAATCTCCTCGAATTTCACGATCAATAAACCAAGCTACACCGATTATAAAAATCCGCCAAAAATATCTTAAGTATGTCATCACGGCAGTTAAAACAACGATAATAAGACCTGCTTTTAAGAGGAAAATTGATGTAAAGTTTTCGGTTCCAATTTTATCTATTGCGATTTGCATGATTTTAGGTATGATTAATTGAATTCCGTCAATAATGAACAATAAAAAAATCCCAAAGAGAATTTTGGGAATATTTTCTTTTAATAAAGGAGTTATTTTGGCAAAAGTTTTCATAATTTATTTATCATATTTTTCAATATAAAGCATTGCACATTTTTTTGCTAAAGTTCTAATTCGCTTGATATAAGAAGCTCTCTCAGTGACACTAATTACCCCTCTTGCATCTAAAAGATTAAAAGCGTGTGAACACTTCAAAACATAGTCATAAGCAGGATATACAAGACTTTCTCCAATTAATTGATTTACTGATTTTTCATATTCTGTAAATTCTGCAAATAAAAAATCAACATTAGAAATATTGAAATTAAAGTTTGAATATTCTACCTCTTTGGCAAAAAATAATTCTCCGTATTTAGTGTTATCATTCCACTGCAAATCTTTGAAATCATCTACATTTTGGATGTACATTGCCAAACGTTCCAAGCCGTAAGTCAATTCAACACTTACCGGAAAAACTTCAACACCACCAACTTGCTGAAAATAGGTAAATTGAGATATTTCCATGCCATCCAACCAAACTTCCCAACCAACTCCCCAAGCTCCAAGAGTTGGAGATTCCCAATCATCTTCCACAAATCGAATATCGTGCTTTTCAATCTCAATGCCAATTGCTTGCAGGCTTTTCAGATACATATTTTGAATGTTATCAGGTGTTGGCTTGATAATTACCTGAAATTGATAATAATGTTGCAATCTATTAGGATTTTCACCGTATCTTCCGTCTTTGGGTCTCCGACAAGGTTGAACATAAGCAATAGAAGTTGTTTTTTTACCAAGTGAACCGAAAAAAGTAGCCGGATGAAAAGTTCCTGCTCCCATATTTTCATCATAAGGCTGTAAAACATTACATCCTTCTTTTGCCCAAAATTTTTCTAAATTAAATATCATATCTTGAAAATTCATATTTTTTTATCCTTATTTTGTGAATCGCATATTTTGTTAAGAAACTATTGTATGTCATCACTGAATTTATTTTTTATCCTTTAGAAGCTGTTTAGCTTTCTGAGTCAAGTTGATTTTTTTTACCTTAGGAACTGTCGCAAAATAACCTATACAATCTATCTTTGAATTTCTTATTTCTTCTTCGTTGTGAAAATATTGAATATCTTAGGATATTCGCAATTTTTACGCCTTGAAGAAAAAATAAATACTATGCTATATTGTACATATTATTTCACAGGTTTTCTCAAACCTTTGAATTTTTTATTTATTTTATCATAAACATTTTTTTTCATTTCAGGTGTCATGGGGTTCAAATCACCAAGTACATAATTAATAATATCTGCCAAGTTGTAAATATTCATTTCGTTTGCCAGCATTGTATATTTTTCATAGTTTAATTTATCTTTAGATGCTTCCTTGTACCATTCATCCCTTAACTTCAAGTTCTTTGACAACATTTCTTCTAACCATGCTTTCAGGTTTTCAATATTATCAATATTTTCTGTAATTAATTCAATTGATTCAGTATTATTTGCTAATCGTGTACATTGACTATGATAATGTATTTCCTCTTTTGTCGGTTTTGATGTATGCAAATATGGTGGTTTTAAACAATTATTAATAGAATGAAGATTATAACCCAATTCAAACATAATTTTTGAATATTGATTATCACCATTTCTGATGGATGATTTCAAATCTTCAAACTTTTCATAGAAATATTCAGCTATATTCTCAATATCTTCTTCCTGATAATTCCATCCTTTGATATATTTTAATTTATTCTCTTTTAAGTTTTCAACTAAACCGGGACAGTTGCCACCATGAAAAAACCAAAATTGATATTCAGCTTCGACAATTCCTTCAATTAAATAATTTTGATAGTCTTTGCACATTCGATATTGAAACCATGGTAATATTCGAATTGCTTCTTTTAAATAATTAGTTTGAACTTGTGGAGCCCAAGCCAATAGCAGATTACTTGTAAAAAATGAAACTGTGAGAAAAATTAGAATTATTGAATTAATCCTGTTAAATTTATAAAAACTCATGTTAAATCTCCTTTTTTGTCTTGTTCCCAAGGTTGTCATTGAGAACAAGAACCGCTCAATTTAGGATATGATATTCTTTTTATAAAAAATTCTCATATAAAATATTTATCATTATCATTTTCACCGGATTGCTTAATAATTTTGTTTAAGGTCTTCAACTTTAACAAATTGAATTCCTTCATCATTTCCATATTTGCTAAATGATAATACGGTAATTCATTTTCATTATCTTGTTCGAAGAATTTCTGGTGTGCCTGCTGCATCTCTTCTAAGCGTTTTTCAATTTTCATTCTCTTTTTTGTTAGAGCTTCTACAAAAAGTTCTTTTGAGATATTTTTTTTAATAAATAGCATTGATAACCAGAAATCACGATCAGTTGTTGAATCATTCAATAAAATATCTGATAACAATTTTTTCAGATAATCACTACCTTTTTCGTTAATTGAAAATACTGTTTTCGGTGGATTTTTAGGATCGTATTCTAATTTACCTGAAATAAGCTTTTTTAATTGTAATCTTTGTAATACTTTATAAACGGTAGTTAATTTTATATCAGCCCAAACATCAATATGATGTTTTTTTATTAACTGAATGATTTCATAACCATATTCAGGTTTTCTTTTTAAAAATCCTAGAACTACCAAATCAACTTTAGACATAAAACTCCTTTAAATCAAATAATTTTTTGATATTCATTTTGATATAACCAAAAAATTATTTGCAAATATTACTGTCAATTACTTTATTATATTTTACAATATACGATATTACAACTATCGCCCTATAATGTATTTTATGAAACTTGATAATGATTATTAAAATTAGGAACGATAAAAATAACTTAGATTCTTTTGCATCATTCTAACTGTTTTTTAGCGTTAGAAAAATGCTTAATATACTCTAAGGAAATTGTTTTTCTTTTTTATAAATGACTATCCTGTTAGCTCCGAATAAATAATTTCAATTTGTGACACCAAGCATTTAGCAATATCTTAATTAC